>CAJADV010000122.1 GCA_903938575.1 uncultured Gammaproteobacteria bacterium | reverse complement strand
TTCGTGGCCTCCCCCTTCAAGAAAACGCTCTATCTCGAACTGCTCGCCCTGTTATACGAGATCTTCAACAAGATCCGCCGCGAGGGACTCCTCGGCATTGAAAAAGACATCGATGCGCCGGCCGAGAGCCCGATCTTCAGCAAGTATCCGCCCATCGAGAAGATCCATGGCTCCATGGATTTCATCATCGATTATCTCCGCGTAATGACCCTTGGCGGCGTGGCAAGCCACGACCTCGACGCCCTCTTCGATGCGGAACTCGAGACCCACCATGTCGAATCACATCTGGTGCCTGCCTCACTCGGCAATCTGTCCGATGGCCTGCCCGGTTTCGGTATCGTGGCGGCGGTGATGGGCGTGGTAATCACGATGGGCCACATCGGCGGCCCGCCCGCGGAGCTTGGCCACCACGTAGGCGCGGCACTGGTGGGTACCTTCCTCGGCATCCTCATGTCCTACGGGATCTTTGGCCCGATGAGCAAGTTCCTCGAGCACAAGGCACGCGAGGAAGCGAAGTTCTACGAATGCATCAAGATCTCGATGATGGCCAGCTTCAACGGCGCACCGCCGCAACTGGCCACGGAATTCGGTCGCAAGGTGCTGTATCACTCCGTCCGCCCGACGTGGAACGAGGTCGAGGAACGCGTCAAGCAGAAGCCGGCCTGATCCATGGCCAAGCCCGGCGGCGAACAGCCGATCATCATCAAGAAGAAAAAGGTATCCGGGCACGGACACCATGGCGGCGCGTGGAAAGTCGCCTACGCCGACTTCGTAACGGCCATGATGGCGTTCTTCTTGTTGATGTGGCTGCTCGGCAGCACCACCAAGGAAGACCGCCAGGAGATCCAGGCCTACTTCCAGGATCCCAAAGGGTCTATCGCGGGAGCCGGTGGTGGACTGGACGCCCCTGGGGTCGGACAGACCGGCCCGGGAGGCGCCAACCAGGGAATGATCAACTGGAACAACCCGCTTACCCAGCCCGAGGCCACAGTCGAACCCCCGGCAGAGAGTGGTAGGGAGGCGGCGAACCCTGAGCCCAGCCCCAAGCCCGCCTCGGCGGAAAACCCTGATCTCCAGAAGGCCACGGATGCCGAGGTTGCCAGGGAACAGGCCGTCCGCGAGCAGAAGACCCTCGACGGACTGAAAAAGGATCTCGAGAAAGAACTCGCCCGCGATGATTCGGCCTTCGTGAAGTTACGCGACCAGATCCTGATCGACCAGACCGCGCTTGGCCTCAGGATCCAGATCGTCGACAAAGCCAACCGCCCGATGTTCCAGAGCGGCTCCAAGGAACTGGAGATCTACGCCGAGGAAGTGCTCTACCGCCTCGCTACGATACTGAACAAAGTCGTGAACAAATTGAGTGTCAACGGCCACACCGACTCCGTTCCCTACGGGCCGGGCGCCGACTACACCAACTGGGAGCTCTCGGCAGATCGCGCCAACAGGGCGCGGCGCGCGCTGATCGATGGCGAGTACCCGGAAAAAAAGGTCCTCACCGTTCAGGGCATGGGCGCCTCAGTCCCGCGGCTACCGGAGAACCCGAAAGACCCGTCTAACCGCCGGATCGTGATCCTTGTCTTGAAGAAGGAAATCGAGGATGCCCTGAAGGGCACCACGCTGGTGACGAGGAGCCAGGAGGAAATTATACGAGACGAGGCATCCGCCAATCCGGAACCCGCCGAGGCAGTTCCACCCAAACCGTGAGTCAACCCGATGTCGGAGCGCCCGACCTGCAGACAGGCAGGGTAAAGCGCTCATCCGCCTGCCGCCGGAGAGTATCGCCGCCGGGCTCAGCGCCCACTACACTCCGGGTATACCCCAACTGCACTGCGGAGAGCGCCAATGACCGGGCAACACGAGGCGCTCAGCGCCTGGGAATCCTTCTGTGATGACTTGAAGAGCGCCGGCCGCCTGTTGCTGCGACCGACCACTCCGCAGGGGGAGATCGACCAGGTGACTGGCGCGCGCGCCCTGTCGCGCAACATCGCGCTGGCATTGCAATTCGAACTGGAGAACAACGACCCGCTCTACCCGGAGTTGCTCCACTACTTCGATCCGATACGCAAGCAGGGCGGCGACAATACCGATGCGATCTATGTGGGCGCACCGGTAAACGGGCAGGACACCTACGTGATCCACGGCGACCGCGGCACGGCACGCTACTTCGCAATCACCGTGCTGGAGGACGGGGCGACGCCCTGGGGCGGCAAGGTAGTTGGATCACTGCTCGGAAAGGACCTGAGCGTCGACGACGACGGCAGCTTCCGCGTGACGCTGTCCCCCGAAGCTCAGCCCGGCAACTGGATCAGGACATCACCCGGCACCTACCGGGTCACGATCCGTCAGTTTTTCGGCAACTGGTCGGCCGAGCGACCGATGCACGCGCGCATCGACCGCCTCGGTGCTGATCCCCTGCTGCCACCGCCCGTACCCGACGCGGAGCGCTTGTCCCGCGGGCTTGCCGCCGCCGCTCGCTGGGTGGATGTGTCCCTCAATTACTGGGCCGATATGCTCGACCGCTGGCAGGTGCAGCCACACGTGTTCCTGTCGTATCGAGAACTCGACCACAACGCCATTGACGCCACTCCGGGCGGGGAGCCGCTGATCTGTTATTGGAAGGTAAAGCGTGGCGAGGTGCTGCTCGTGCGCGTCCGGCCGCCAGCGGGCTACTGGTGGGGCGTGGAGTTCGGCAACTACTACTGGGAGACGATGGACTACCGCTACCGCCTCTGCAGCACCAACTGCGACCACGCAGTGATCGAGGACGATGGCGAACTGATCGTGGTCGTGAGTCACGAGGACCCCGGGCTACCCAATTGGCTCGATCCCTCCGGCTACGAGGAGGGTTACATCACCTTTCGCTGGATCGGCACCGACCACTATCCCCGGCCGGACTGCCATCTGATAGCAACATCCGAACTGCCCGCCGCGCTACCGCCCGCGGTCAAGCGGATCAGCCGCGAGGCGCGCTCCGCGCAACTCATCGACCGCCGGACCGGGATCCTGCAGCGTTTCGGAAATTGAGCCGCCGCGAGCGCCGGAAATTCACGAAATATTCATCCCGCGCAGGCTTGCTATAGGGGGGCGTGGATCGCACCATGCGCGCCCACTCGACGATCCGGTTCCATTGCGGAGGAAAAGGCAGGAATTGAAGACCAACGGCGCACCCCACTGGACCCCGGCGGACTCCGCCGAGTTATACGGCATCAGGAATTGGGGGGCGGGTTACTTCGACCTCGCCGAAGACGGTGCAGTCACCGTCAACGTCCAGTTCCCGGAGGGGCGCGTCGGCGTCAGCATCCCGCAGATTATCGAGGGAATGCGCAGTCGCGGCATGCAGATGCCAGTACTACTGCGCATCGAGAACATCCTCGACGCCCAGATAACCGTGCTGAACGAGAGCTTCACGCGAGCCATCAGTACGCTGGGCTACCGCGGCAGCTTTCGTGGCGTATTCCCCATCAAGGTGAACCAGCAGTGCCAGGTGATCGAGGAGATCGCCCGCTTCGGCTCGAGCTACGGCCACGGCCTGGAGGCCGGCAGCAAGGCCGAACTGCTGATCGCGCTGGCAACACTGCAGCCGGGCAGCGGTCACATCGTCTGCAACGGCTACAAGGACGAAGAATTCGTCTCGCTGGGCCTGCAGGCGCTGCGGCTGGGCTACCGGGTCACTTTCGTGATCGAGACGCCAACCGAACTTCCGATCATCCTCGAGGCGAGCAAGCGTCTCGGCATCGCGCCTATCCTCGGCCTGCGGGTGAAGCTTGCCTCCAAGGTGAGCGGCGCCTGGAGCGAGAGCAGCGGCGATCGCAGCATCTTCGGGCTCACCACCTCGCAGATCGTCCAAACGCTCGATCTGCTGCGCAGCCACAACATGCTCGACTGCCTGCAGTTGCTGCACTACCACCTGGGTTCGCAGATCCCGAACATTCGCGACATCCGCAGCGGCGTTCTGGAGGCCTGCCGTTACTACGTCGATCTGGTGCGAGAGGGGGCGGCACTGGGTTACCTCGACCTCGGCGGCGGACTCGCCGTCGACTATGACGGCTCCCAGACCAACTACGAGTACAGCAAGAACTACAGCCTCGACGAATACTGCACGGATATCGTCGAGACGATCATGACGACGCTGGATCCCGAGGGCATCGAGCACCCGGTGATCGTCACCGAATCGGGCCGGGCCACCGTGGCCTACTCCTCGGTTCTGCTCTTCAACATCCTGGACGTTACCAGCTTCGAAGGTGGCGATCCGCCCGCCGTAGACAGCAGCGAGCATGAACTGCTGCGCAATCTGGCCGACGTGCTGAGCGGCATCGGCAGCAAGAACCTGCAGGAATGTTTCAACGACGCGGTGTTCTACCGCGATGAGATACGCGAGCTCTTCAAGCGCGGCCAGATCCGCCTGCGTTCGCTCTCGCTGTCCGAGCGCCTTTTCATCGAGATCGTGCGTGTGATCGCCCGCGAAACGGCGAGTTCTCGGCGCGCCCCGCCCGGCCTGGACGGGCTGGAAGACTCGCTCGCCGATATCTATTACGGCAACTTCTCGGTGTTCCAGTCACTGCCCGATGTCTGGGCGATCGAGCAGGTGTTCCCGGTGATGCCCGTGCACCGGCACAACGAGAAGCCCGTGCGACAGGCGATCATTGCGGATATCACCTGCGACTCCGACGGCAAGATAGACCGCTTCATCGACCCGCGCGGGCTGCGCAAGACTCTGCCGGTCCACCCGCTGCGCGAAAACGAGCCCTACTACCTCGGGGTATTCCTCGTCGGTGCCTACCAGGAGACGCTTGGCGACCTGCACAATCTGATGGGCGACACCAACGTCGTCAGCATCCGGATCAATGCCGACGGCAGCTTCGACTTCATCCGCGAGATGGACGGCGACAGCATCGCCGACGTGCTGAGTTACGTGGAATACCAGCCGCAACAGCTGCTGGAACAGTTCCGCCGCACCGCCGAGGGCGCGGTACGCGCGGGACGGATATCGCCGCAGGAGCGGCAAGCGATGCTCGCCTCTTTTGATGCGAGCCTGCGCGGATACACCTACTTCGAGGAATAAGGGAGACAGCAGACATGGCACGGGTACTGATCATCGGCGCGGGTGGCGTGGGACAGGTAGTGGTGCACAAGTGCGCGCAGGTGCCGGAGGTGTTCTCGGAGATCTGGCTAGCCAGCCGCACCGAAGAAAAATGCCGCCGCATTGCCGCGCAGATCAGCCGCCCGATACACACCGCGCAGGTGGATGCCGACGATGTGTCGCAAACGGTTGCGCTGATCCGCCGCGTGCAGCCCCAGCTGGTGATCAATGTCGCCCTGCCCTACCAGGATCTCGCGATCATGGACGCCTGTCTGGAGACAGGCGTGCACTACCTCGATACCGCGAACTACGAGCCGCCGGACGAGGCCAAGTTCCAGTACAGCTGGCAGTGGGCTTACCAGGAGCGCTTCCGCGAGAAAGGCCTGATGGCACTGCTCGGGAGCGGCTTCGATCCCGGCGTCACCAACGTGTTCACCGCCTGGCTGCACAAGCACGAGTTCGACACCATCGAAGAGCTCGACATCATTGACGCCAACGCCGGCAACCACGGGCAGCCCTTCGCCACCAACTTCAACCCGGAGATCAACATCCGCGAGGTGACAGCCCGGGGCCGCTACTGGGAAAACGGCGACTGGCGCGAAACCGATCCGCTCACCGTGAAGCAGTCCTTCGACTTCCCCGAAGGCATCGGCCCGATGAATATTTACCTCATGTATCACGAGGAACTCGAGTCCATCGTGAAGCACTTCCCCGGCATCAAGCGCGCGCGCTTCTGGATGACCTTCTCCGAGAACTACCTCAACCACCTGAAGGTCCTGCAAAACGTCGGCATGACCCGCATCGACCCGGTCATGTACAACGGCCAGGAAGTGGTTCCGCTGCAGTTCCTGAAGGCTGTGCTGCCGGATCCGTCCAGCCTCGGGCCGCTCACCAAGGGCCGCACCTGTATCGGCTGCCTCGCGCGCGGCACCAAGGACGGCAAGCCGAAAATCGCCTACGTCTACAACATCTGCGACCACGAGGCCTGCTTCCGCGAGGTACAG
This sequence comes from uncultured Gammaproteobacteria bacterium, assembly GCA_903938575.1. Lineage (GTDB taxonomy): Bacteria > Pseudomonadota > Gammaproteobacteria > Pseudomonadales > UBA5518 > UBA5518. Next base: position 164 of record CAJADV010000122.1, on the reverse strand, counting down.
TCGCAGGCCATCTCCTACACCACCGGCGTTCCCGCCATGATCGGCGCGAAGATGATGCTGACCGGCAAGTGGACAGGCGAAGGCGTGTTCAACATGGAACAGCTGGACCCGGACCCCTTCATGGAGGCGCTGAACGAGCACGGCTTGCCGTGGCAACTGGTGAC
>CAJADV010000121.1 GCA_903938575.1 uncultured Gammaproteobacteria bacterium | reverse complement strand
TTGCCGGCTGCTGGGTGGGCTTCAAGTGCGTGACCGACGTGGTCGAGTGCTCGGCCTCGGTGGCGGTGGATGACGCGCGCATTGATATCCGCACCCCGGAGGATTTCGTCCTGCCCGAGGCCGGTTTGAACCTGAAGCTCGGCATGTTCCCGCTCGCCGCCGAGGCGCAGATGCTGGCGCGGCTCGATGCGGCGCGGGCCTATGCGCGCGCCAATGGTCTCGACCGCGTCATCTGGCCGCAGCCCCGCAAACGCCTTGGCATCGTGACCGCGGGCAAGGCGTGGCTCGACGTGATGGACGCACTCGCGCAGCTCGGCATCGACGAGGCGCGCGCCCACGAGCTCGGTGTGTCGGTGCTCAAGGTGGCGATGGTATGGCCGCTGGAGCCGCAGGCCATCACCGCTTTTGCGCAGGGCTGCGAGCAGTTGCTGGTGATCGAGGAGAAGCGCCCGGTCATGGAAGAGCAACTCGCCGGGCTGCTCTTCAACCTGCCGGATGCCGAGCGCCCGAGGCTCACCGGCAAGCGCGGCCTGGACGGCCAGGCGCTGGTGCCTGCAGGCGGCGAGCTCAATCCGCAGATACTCGCGCGCATGATTGCCGCGCAGTTGCTGGCAGGCAGCGATGACGCGGCGCTGATCGGCCGTTGCGCCGCACTCCACGAGGCGGTGCAGGTCGCGGGCTTTGCCGGCGGGCAGGGCGCCCTGATGCGCATGCCGAGCTTCTGCGCCGGCTGCCCGCACAACACCTCGACACGCGTGCCCGATGGCTCGATGGCCCTCGGCGGCATCGGTTGTCACGGCCTTGCCATATGGCTGCCCGAGCGCAACACCAAGACCATGTACCACATGGGTGGTGAGGGCGCGGCGTGGATCGGCCAGGCGCCTTTCGTGGAACACACGCACGTGTTCCAGAACATCGGCGACGGCACCTATTTCCACTCCGGCCTGCTCGCCATCCGCGCCAACGTCGCGGCCGGCACCAACATCACCTACAAGGTGCTGGTGAACGGCGCGATCTCCATGACCGGCGGGCAACCCATCGAGGGTGAGAGCTTCGACGGCGGCATCACGGCCCCCCACGTCGCGCACCAGCTTTTTGCCGAGGGTGTGCAGCGCATCGCGCTGGTCACCGAGGACTTGTCGCGGCACGCCGATCGCGCGCAGTTCCCGGCCATCACCACCTTCCACCACCGTGACGATCTCGACGCCGTGCAGCGTGAGATCCGCGAGCATACGGGCGTCTCGGCGATCGTCTACGAGCAGGCCTGCGCCACCGAGCGCAAGCGCCTGCGCAAGCGTGGCAAATACCCCGATATCGCCAAGCGCTACCTGATCAGCGAGGAAGTCTGCGAGGGCTGCGGCGATTGCGGGCAGCAGTCGAACTGTGTGGCGCTGGAGCCCGCCGAGACCGCGCTCGGTCGCAAGCGCCGCATCAACCAGACGGTGTGCAACAAGGATTTTTCCTGTGTGAAGGGCATGTGCCCCAGCTTCGTCACCGTCTATGGCGGCAGCCTGCGCAGCATGACGGGGCAGGGCGGGGCGGTCTTTGATGAATCCCTGTTGCAGAATCTGCCCGAGCCCGTGCTGCAGGCAGATGCCAGCGCCTGCAACGTGCTGGTGGCGGGCATCGGCGGCAGCGGCATCATCACGCTGGGCGCGCTGCTCGGCATCGCCGCGCACATGGAGGACAAACCCGTCAGCGTGCTCGACATCACCGGCTTGTCGCAGCGCAACGGGCCGGTCACCAGCCACGTGCGCTTCGTGGCCGGCAGCGAGCTGCAGGCAGCCTCGCGCATCCCCGAAGGCGCGGTGCACGTGCTGCTGGCTGCCGACCTCGTGGTGGCATCCTCGCCGGATGTGCTGGCGCGGCTCTCGGCCACCCGCGCCGCCGCGGTCTACAACACGCACGTGGCGCCCACCAACGCCTTCGCTGTGAATCCCGACCTCGACTTCAGCACCGCAGGCATGCGCCAGTCGCTGGAGGCGCGATCGCGCCCGGGCGGCGTGACGGGCATGAACGCCACCCGCATCGCCATTACGCTCTTGGGCAATGCCATCGGCGCCAACCTGTTCCTGCTGGGCGCCGCCTGGCAGCGCGGCTTGATCCCCCTGTCGCGCCAGAGTCTGGAGCGCGCCATCGAACTGAACGGCACCGAGGTGACGATGAACCGGCGTGCCTTCGCGCTGGGGCGTCTTGCGGTGGCCGCACCGGAGCGCCTCGATGCATTGATGACGCGCGCCGAGCCCGTGCGGCTGGTGGATCCGGCAGCCCCACCGATGCTCGAGGACTTGATCACTGCGGGCGTTGCGCGTCTGCGTGACTATCAGGACGACGCGCTAGCGCAACGCTACGAGGCCCTGGTGCGCCGGGTGGCGGATGCAGAACGTGACAAGGCCGCGGGCGCGCACGCACTGGCCGAGGCCGTGGCGCGCAATTACGCGAAGCTGCTGGCGTACAAGGACGAGTACGAAGTCGGTCGTCTGTTGAGCGGCGAGGCGCTGCGCCAGCAGCTCGAGGCGCAGTTCGAGGGGGATTACCGTATCGCCTTCAACCTGGCGCCGCCTGTGTTGGCGCGGCGTGATCCGCTCACCGGCCGTTACCGCAAGCGCGAGTTCGGGGCCTGGATGCTGCCGGTATTCCGCCAGTTGGCCCGTTTGAAGGGGCTGCGCGGCACGCGCTTCGATATCTTCGGTTACTCCGCCCATCGCCGGCAGGAGCGGGCCCTGATCACGCAGTACGAGCAGATGCTCGAGGGTCTGCTCGCGGGGCTCGAGCCTGCCAACCACGCACTCGCGGTAAAGCTCGCAGCGCTGCCCGAGCGCGTGCGCGGCTTCGATGTGGTCAAGGAAAAGAGCATCACGGAGACCGACGTACTCCGGGAACGGTTGCTGACTGAGTTCGCCGCGGCGCGGGAGACGGCGGGGAGCCTTGCTGCATGAGCGAGGCCCGATGACTGCCTCGCTGCCCGATCTATCGCCGCTGTTCACGCCGTTTTCGCTGCGCGGCATCAGCCTGCGCAACCGCTTCGTCATGCCCGGGATGCAGCGCCATTGGTGCCCCGAGGGCAAGCCCTTGCCGCGCATGCAGGATTACTACCGCCGCCGTGTCGAGGGTGGCGTGTCGCTGGTGATCAGCGAGTCCTGCGCGGTGGACCATCCCGCTGCCACGGCGCAGTCGACCGCAGGACATATCCACGGTGCCGCCCTCGAGGGCTGGGCGGCCTGCATCGACACTGTGCATCGCGCGGGCGGTGCCATGTTCATGCAGCTCTGGCACGAGGGCGCGGTGCGCAAGGAAGGCCATGGCGGCCCGCACCCGCAGGCGCACAGCATCAGTCCCTCGGGCCTGGTGAAGGCAGGCACCCACAACGGCCTCGCCGCAAGCGCCGAGGATCTCGCGCAGATCCGCGAATCTTTCGTGCGCGGGGCGCTTGCTGCGCAGTCCATAGGCGCCGATGGCATCGAGGTACACGCCTGCCACGGCTATCTGCTCGATTTGTTCCTGTGGGCGCAGACCAACCGGCGCGCGGACGGCTATGGCGGCGATGACATCAGCGCGCGGGTGCGTTTTCCGGCCGAGATCGTGGCTGCTATTCGCGCTGCCACGGGGCCCGACTTCGTTATCTCGTTTCGTTTTTCGCAGTGGAAAGAGGTCGATTTCGAGGCCCGTGTGGTCGACACGCCCGCGGAGCTCGCGCTCATGCTGGCGGCGCTGGAGTTGGCAGGCGTGGACATCTTTCATGTATCGACCCGCCGCTTCGATGCGCCCGAGTGGGAAGGCTCCCGCAAGGGGCTTGCAGGCTGGACGCGCGCGCTTGGCACGCGGCCCGTGGTAACGGTCGGAAGCGTGGGGCTCGATCAGGACCTGATGAGCAATCTCTTCGGCAGCAAAGCCTGTCCCAGCGGTCCGGATGCCAGCGCTGAACTCCTGCGCCGCTTCAAGGCCCACGAGTTCGATCTGGTCTCCGTGGGGCGTGCGCTGATCGGCGACCCCGAGTGGGTGCGCAAGTTCGAGCAGGGACGCTACGCCGAGATGCGCGCCTTCACCCGCGATGATCTGGTCGCGGGG
>CAJADV010000120.1 GCA_903938575.1 uncultured Gammaproteobacteria bacterium | reverse complement strand
GCTGAACAGCGGGGCCGCCACCGACGGTGACTCCCCGCCCGTTGTGCCGTAGGAGTCGTCCAGGCTGTAATTGATCGACTGGTAACCCACGGTGGGGCGAACAAATGCGGCCGCCCACTCCATCGGGAAGGACGCAGTTGGCTCGAGGTACAGGCGCTGTCCGGTGAGGCGCGCCGCGTCCTTGTGCTCGAAGACTGTGTACTCGCTGTAAAGGGCGTAATCCGGCTTGAACGGCTCGTCTGTCAGGGAGCGGCTGAGCTCGATGCGTGGCAGCATCTTGTAAGGTTCATCGAGCGCGGGATCGAGGAGCTGGTATTGCTGTGCCCGCGCCGACACGGTCCAGTTGCCGTCCGGGCTCCAGGCTGCCGCGCCGGACTGCAGGAGGTGCGTGGCGCGTTTTACCTCCAGGCCCGTGGCTCCCAGGTTTTGCAGGTACTCCTCGTCGCTCACCTCGGTGTAGTTGATCCGCGTGCTGATGGAGCCGCTGAACAGCCCGACTTGCTGCAGGCTGGCCAGCCAGCGGCGGTCCCCGTAGACCTTGTCATCGGGCAGCATTCCTCCGCTCGCAACCCAGTTGCTCCAGCCGTTCATGTAGCGGAGTTCGCCGCCCGCCATGAGCCCGCGATCATTCATGTAGCGCGGCACGAAGGTCGCGTCGTAGTTGGGCGCGAGGTTGAAGTAATAGGGCACCGCGACGTCGAGCCCGTTCTGCGAGGAGTTGGTGAACATCGGCCAGAGAATGCCGCTCGTGCGGCGGTCGTCGACGGGGAAGCGAATGTAGGGCGTGTAGAGGACAGGCACATCACGCACGCGGAGTGTGGCGTTGCGTGCCGTCGCCTGCCCGGTGTTGCGGTCGATGTGGATGGTCGCGGCGGAGAGCAGCCAGTCATCGGCTCCGGGTTCGCACTGGGTGTAGCTGCCGTCCTCGAGATCGATGCTGCTGTCCGGGTTGCGCAGCACCTGCGCCGCCTCGCCGCGCGCGTGCTGGCGGTGCATCACGAAGCGGGTTGTTGCCAATTTGCCGGCATTTTGTTCGGTGCGGAATTCTGCGGATTCGGCGCGCACCAGCAGTCCGGGTTCCCGATACTGCACCTCACCGTCGATCACGATGCGGTCTTCGGCGCGGTAGTAGGTAGCCTTGTTGGCGCGCAGGCGACGGTCGTCCTGACGCACCGTGACATTGCCCGTGAAGCGGGCGATTTCGGGGCTCTGCTGCAGTTCGGACTCGTCGGCCGAGGCCTGGATGGTGCCGAACACCGCCGAGGTCGTCGGGGCCGCCTCGAGGGGGGGCTCGACGTAGGTGCCAGTGCAGTGGGCGGGCAGCGTGGCTTTGCCGGAGGCCGGCAGCTGCTCTCGCGGCACCCAGTCCATGGTCTGGGCCAATTGGTAGGCGGCCTCGGCGGCCGGCGCCGCAGGCGCCTCCCCCTGTAGTGAGGCAAGCCTCCCCGCCCTGCTGAAAACCGGCGGCGGCAGTGCCACGGCGCTACAGTCCCAGCCACCGGCGGGGCCGGCGCGGCACTGCCACTGCTCATCCTCTCCGAGCGCAGCCGCACGCATCGCGAATCCCGCTATGGCGGCTGCGAGGCTGCGGATCACGAAGGCACGCCGGATTTCCATGCGCGGAAGCAGCCGTCTCTGGCAAATCTAGGGAATGGTGTCTGGCGCCCGTCCTGACGTGGATAATACGGTCGGTTCCGGGCGCGGCGGCATTATAGCCACACGCAGTCGCGGCGGGCATTTCCCGATCACGGAGATTCAGGCACTGATGGACAGTCTTTTGCGCTGGTGCAGCGAACACGTGGCGCCTGAGGCGGGCAGCGAGCTCGGTCTGGAGATGGTTTCGGGTGATGCCAGCTTCCGCCGTTACTACCGTCTTGTGGGCTGCAGCCTGAGCCGCATTGCCGTCCATGCCCCACCTGACAAGGAGCGCAATCTCGAGTTCACGCGCATTGCGGAGTTGCTGCGTGCCGCGGGTGTGCACGCCCCCGAAGTGCTGGCTTTCGAGCCCAATCAGGGTTTCCTGCTGCTCGAGGATCTGGGCGACCGGCTGTTGCGCCCGGCTCTGGATGAGGCCTCTGTCGAGCAGCTCTACGGTGCTGCACTGGAAACGCTGCTGGCGATCCAGCAAGCGCCCACTGCGGGCGCGGGCTGGGAACTCGCCGACTACGGGCGTCCCTTGCTCGAGCAGGAAATGCGGCTTTTCCCCGAATGGTTCCTGCGCGGCTTGCTCGGGATTCCGCCCACCGCCGCCGAGACGGCGCTTATCGACGGGCTTTTCAGTCTGTTGGCCACAGAGGCGCTCGCGCAGCCGCAGGTGCTGGTGCACCGCGATTACCACTCGCGCAACCTCATGCTGCTCGATGCCGGTGAGCTCGGTGTGATCGATTTCCAGGATGCGGTGCGCGGGCCGGTCACCTACGACCTCGTGTCATTGCTGCGCGATTGCTACGTGAGTTGGCCGCCGGAGCGGGTCGAGGCCTGGGCACTTGGCTACGCCGCGCGCGCTGTGGATGCCGGCATCATGGCGCCCATCCCCGCGGATCGCTTCCTCCGCTGTTTTGACTTGATGGGGCTGCAGCGCCATATCAAGGTGCTCGGCATTTTCGCGCGGCTGTGGTTGCGTGATGGCAAGGCGGGGTACCTGCGCGATCTGCCGCTGGTGATCCACTACACGCTTAGCGTGGCGCAACGGCATCCCGATACCCGCGACTTTGCCGACTGGTTCCGGGAGCGCGTGCTGCCGCTGGCCTCGCGCCAGGACTGGTTCAGCGCAGCATGAAGGCCATGCTGCTCGCGGCCGGGCTGGGGACGCGACTGCGTCCGCTCACCCTCCACACTCCCAAGCCGCTGCTGCCGGTGGCGGGCAAGGCGATGCTGGTTTGGCACATCGAGCGTCTGGTGGCCGCGGGGGTGCCTGAGCTCGTCATCAATGTGTCCTGGTTGGGTGAGCAGATCGAGGCCGCGCTCGGCGATGGTGCAGCCCTTGGCGCGAGCATCCGTTACAGCCGCGAGCCGGGTGCGCCGCTGGATACCGGCGGCGGCATTCGCCGGGCGTTGCCGCATCTTGGTGACGATCCCTTTCTGGTGGTGTCAGGTGATATCTGGTGCGACTTTCCGTTGCCGGAGCTCGTGCAGGGTGGGCTCGGCGGCGATACACAGGCGCGGCTCGTGGTGGTTCCCAACCCGCCGCAGCACCCCGAGGGCGATTTCCGCCTGCAGCCCGACGCGCGGCTCGTGCGCGGCGGCTCGGAGGGTCTGCCCTGCACGTACTCGGGCATCGCGCTGTTGTCGCCGCGCTTGCTGGATGGCTGGAGCGAGGAGGTGTTTCCGTTGCGCGAGCCGTTCCGGGCGGCGGCGGCGCGCAATGCGCTGCAGGGGCTCTGCTGGCGCGGTGACTGGGAGGACGTGGGCACACCCGAGCGCTACGCCGCCCTGAATGCGCGGCTTTGCGCAGGCTAGCTTGCGGGGCTCAGGAGCGCATCGGCCCCAGCGCAGGAGCCGTGTTTCCTTCCGGCGGTGGCGGATTTCCGGTGGCAGGTGCAGGCAGCCTGAGCAGCCAGCCGCGGATGCGCTTCACCAGAACAGAGGGTTGCCCCTCCTCGGTCCCGTAGCCGCCGGGTAACGTGAGCTGCTGATAACTCTTCAGCTTCGCCGCGTTTGCTCGGGTGCGACGCTCTGCGCCCATATCGGAGCGCTGCTCTGCATCCAGCACCTCGAGTACCGGGGTGAGAAAACCCTCTGGCCACACGGCTGGCGCACCGGGCAGTTCCACGGGATCCAGCAGCACCACGCCGGCGATACTGGCGCCGCCCGTTGCGACGAAACCGCTGAGCAGTGGAGCGGCCGCACCCTCGGCCACCAGGATCACCGGTCCGTCCTTGGCAGCCTCGGCCACCGCTGCTGCGATACGTGGCTGGCTTGCTGCTATCCAATCTTGCATCTGCGCCGTGATTCGGGCGTCCAGGCTCGGTGGAGTCGCACTCTCGGGAAAGTCAGCCTCCTGTTGCGTGGCGGGGGCTGGTGGCGTGCTTGCCGCCTCGACGGGCTTCTCGCTGCCGGCTGCCGGTGGGGCGTCGGCAGCGGCGGCCTTGTCGTCCGCAGGTGGCGTCTCGGGCAGGGAGTGCACGCGAGGCGGTCGTTCGAGGCTGAGTAGCCATGTCGACCAGCCGTGTGCCGGCATCTGGGTGCGCAGTTCGACGAGGCCTTCCGAGGTGGTCGGCAGTCCGCCGTCGCCGGGAATGAGCACGATGGCGCCCTTGGCAGGGCCTCCGGTCATGGTGCGGACGAAGATGTCGAAAGAGGCCCCGTCGGCGTTCAGGACGCGGTGTTCTTCGGGCAGCGCATCGACGAGGCGAGAAAGATCGCTGGGGATGGATGCCGGGGCTGGCGCTGCCTCGGGGCCGGGTGCAGGCGTGGTCGGTGGCGCAGGTGCTGGCTGCTCCGCGGGTGCCGCCGCCGGAGCAGTTGCGGGCGGGTCCGCTGCCTGTGCACCTGCAGCGACCATCAGCGCAAGCAGTGCCGCGCGCGCCCGTATCAGGCAGCCCGGTCTGCTGTGTCCATGCCGACGCGTTGTCATCGTCGCAGTATAGCCTCGGGCCGGTCGCGCCACGGTGGGGGTAGCCACTACAATCCGCGCCTGCCCTTACGCGCAACCAGGGAAACCGCCATGCCCGACTTCCTGATCGCCCCATCGATTCTTTCCGCCAACTTCGCGCGCCTTGGCGCCGAGGTCGATACGGTGCTCGCTGCCGGTGCCGACATTGTCCACTTCGACGTGATGGACAACCATTACGTCCCCAACCTCACCATCGGGCCGATGGTCTGCCGCGCGCTGCGCCACCACGGTGTGACGGCGCCTATCGACGTGCACCTGATGGTCACGCCGGTCGATGAACTCGCCATCGCTTTTGCCGATGCGGGTGCCAGCTGGATCAGCTTTCACCCCGAGGCCACTCACCATGTCGATCGCACGCTCTCGCTCATCCGGGAGCGCGGCTGCAAGGCGGGGCTGGTGTTCAATCCGGCGACCAGCCTCGAGGCGGCACGCTACGTGATGGACAAGCTCGACTTCATCCTGCTGATGTCGGTGAATCCGGGTTTCGGCGGCCAGAAGTTCATTCCCTCCACGCTGCTGAAGCTCCGCGAGGCGCGTCGCATGATCGAGGAGAGCGGGCTGCCGATCCGGCTCGAGGTCGATGGCGGCGTCGGTGCCGGCAACATCCGCGCCGTGGCCGAGGCGGGCGCCGACACCTTCGTGGCGGGCTCCGCGATCTTCGGTGCGCCGAGCTATGCCGAGGTGATCACAGCGATGCGCGAGCAGCTTGCGCTGGCCGCAGGCCCGGCGTGAGCCGCAGAGTGGCGTTGCATCCGGCCGGGGTATTCCGGTGAGCACGCCGTCGCTCGAGGATCTTGCTCTGCAGGGCTTCACGCGGGTGCCGCTGGTCCGGCGTCTGCTGGCGGATCTGGACACGCCGCTGGGCGCCTACCTGCGTTTCGCCGGTGAGGGCAGCTTCCTGCTCGAGTCGGTGCAGGGCGGCGAGAAGTGGGGGCGCTATTCGATCATCGGGCTGCCCTGCAACCGTCGCATCGAGGTGCGCGGAAACGTCGTACGCGTGTTGCTCGAGCAGCGCGAAATCGAACGCGAAGACAGCATCGATCCGCTGGATTTCGTCGATGCCTACGCCCG
>CAJADV010000119.1 GCA_903938575.1 uncultured Gammaproteobacteria bacterium | reverse complement strand
ACTGCGCGCGGTGGTCGATGGCCCAGGCATCACGTGGCACGCCGCTGCGCGAGGCGAGACACGACACCAGCACGTCAAAGCCTTCGCCGCGGAAACCTTCTTGTGCGAGCGAGACCGGATCGCTCGCCTCACCCACACGCAAGGTGGCACCGGGAAGCAGTCTCTCGCAGTCCTGCGGCGACAGTGCGCCGCCCACGCCGCTGCGCGGTCGCACCAGGCACACCACCTCATGCCCCTGCTGCAACAGCGCCAGCACGGCAGCCCGGCCGATAGTGCCCGTACCGCCGATCACGAATACGCGCTTTCCCATCAGGCGCGCCAGTCGATCATCATCTTGAGGCACTGCGGATCGGAAAATGCGATCTCGTAGGCCTCGCGGGCGCGCGAGGGATCCAGCGTGTGCGTGATCAGCCCCTCGAGCGATAACGCACCGGACGCCACCAGCGCACTCACGGCCTGGAGGTCATGCTTTTTCCATTGCGCGGCCACGCGGATCTGCGCCTCGCGCATGAAGGCAGGCGCGAAGGCAAAGCCGAGCGAATCCTTGTAGAAACCCGCGAGGACCACTTCCCCGCCTGGCGCGAGCCGGGCGATCAGCGTGTCGAGGATCGCGCTGTCCCCGCTCACGTCGTAGACCGACGCGTAATCCTTGCGGTCATCATCGGCGGGATGCATCACCGGGTATCCCGCGGCGCCGTCACGGCGCGAGGGCTGCGTTTCCCACACGGTGGGCGCGGGCAGTCCGAGCGCGAGCGTGATGCGGGCCAGCAGCCGACCCATCACCCCGTGGCCCACGATCAATTGCGGCGCGACCAGGGGCTCGCGCAGTCCGCCCAGCGACACCGCGTGATAACAGGTGGCAGCGAGCGCGAGCAACACCGCCTTCGGGCCCAGCGAGGGCGCCACCGGCACCACGCGATCGTGGGGCACGACAAGCCGTGCACCGGCGCCGCCGAAGATGTTGCGCACGCCCTGAAAGCTGTATGAACCGGGCACGAACACCTGCTCTCCCACGCGTATGTCGCCGGCATCGCCGACGGTGCGCAGCACCGTGCCCACCGTCTCGTAGCCCGGCACCAGCGGGTAGCCTAGCCCGGGGAATGACGGCATGGTCCCCTCCCATAGAAGGCGCTCGGTGCCGGTGCTGATGCCGCTGCAACTCACCTCGACTTCGATATCGCCTTCCTCGACGGGTTTGAGTGCGAGGCTGCGCACCGTGAGCGCCCGCGGAGCATCGAAGACGATGGCCTGTGCCTGCGACATGAAGAGGCCCTCCTGATGATGGCGGCATTTTAGTGAGCTGCCGGCCGCGGCTACAATGAGGCGATGCAGCAACAATCCACCCGCGCCTCCAGCACCGCCGCGCCCCGCACCGGCGGTGCTCTGCGTGCATGGCGCTGGCTGGTGGCCGCGGCGGCACTCGCTGCGATCGCGGCGGGCGTGCTGCAGCTTGAACGCGACCGTAGCGACCTCGTGGTAGACACACGGCAGGTGGGAAGCCAGCCGGTGACGGTGTACCGCCCGGCCACAGCGCGAGAGCCTGCTCCGGTGGTGCTGGTCGCGCACGGCTTTGCCGGCTCGCAGCAACTCATGCAACCCATCGCGATCACGCTGGCGCGCAATGGCTACGCGGCCATTACCTTCGATTTTCCCGGTCACGGCCGCAACGCAGATCCAATGCGCGGCGGACTGAAAGACGAGCAGCAGAGCCTGCAAACACTGATCGCGAGCATGGAGGAAATGCGCACGCTGGCGCTGGAGTTATCGGGAGGTCGGCCCTACGCCGTGCTCGGGCATTCCATGGCCTCGGATATCGTGGTGCGACACGCGCAGGCGCACCCGGAAGTGGCTGCAACGGTGGCGGTCTCGCTCTTTGCGCCCAGCATCACGAAAGACTCACCGGCCGACAGCCCGCGCAACCTGCTCGTCATCGACGGCGCGTGGGAGCCCGAGTTCATGTACACAGAAGCGTTACGGGTAACGGCGAGTGCGACACCGGGGGCGACGCACGGAGACTTCGCGGCAGGCACAGCCCGACGCGCTACGCTCGCGCCCGGCGTAGAACACATCGGCGTGCTCTACAGCCGCCACACGCTCGCGGAGTCTGTGGCGTGGCTCGACCAGGCCTTCGGCCGTGCTGGCGCATCAGCACCCCACGCCGTGACGAGCGGGCCGTGGCTTGGCCTCCTGTTCGCAGGCGTGGTGGCACTTGCCTGGCCGCTGTCGTTCTTGCTGCCCAAGGTGAGTCCGGCGTCGCCCGTGGATCCTGCACCGAGGCGGCCCTGGTGGCGCTGGCGCGGGCAGGCGCCGGTGGTGGTGGTGCCCGCGCTGCTCACGCCGCTGTTGTTGTGGAAGCTGCCCGGAGAGTTCCTGCCGATCCTGCTGGGCGATTACCTGCTGCTGCACTTCGCGCTCTACGGCCTGCTCACACTCGCGGGCCTGCGGCTGCTGCGGGAGCCACTGCCACGCGTGGCATGGCCCGCGCTCGCCGTGGCCGCTCTCGCTGCAAGCGCCTACGCACTGCTCGCCATGGGTCTGCCACTGGACCGCTACATATTCAATATGCAGCCAGTGGAACCACGCCTGCCGCTGATCGCGGCGATGTGTGCGGGCACACTGCCGTGGTTCCTGGCCGACGAGTGGATGAGCCGTGCCCCGCGGGCCGCGCCGGGCACATATCTGGCGAGTAAATGCGGCTTCCTGATCTCACTGGTGCTGGCGATCGCGCTGAACCCGGCACGGTTGTTTTTCCTCGCGATCATCGTGCCGGCAATACTGCTGCTGTTTCTGGTCTACGGACTCTTCAGCCGCTGGACCTTCGCCCGCAGCGCACACCCCGCCGTGGCGGCCATAGCCAATGCGCTCGCATTCGCCTGGTTCGTGGCGGTGGTGTTTCCACTGGTAGGCTGAGGCCCGGCGCAGCAAAACCACCGTATCGAACGAGGCTGCCTGGGCCAACTCCGGACTGCCATACTGGGAGCCGGCGGCGGCTCCAATGCCGAACGCAAGCGCGCCATCCGAACCTCGCACCGCAGAGGATTAGAACCATGAGCTCTACCCGGCTGCCTCTGGCCATCCGCGGCCTGAACGCAGGCCTCGCGGCGCTGGCCAAAGTAGGCCCGCGCCTGCCTCGCCTGCAACCTGCAGAACTGCTGCAAACCGCCCGCCGCCAGACGGGTCTCAGCGATTACGGTTCCGATTATTTCCGTGAGCCCCTGCAGCGCCTGTGCGAATCGCTGGAGCAGGACGCCCGGCTGACCGCCTTCGGGCGAATCATCGCGCGACAGGATCTGCTGCGGCTGCTGCGCAACCGGTTGATGCTCGAGGAGAGCTTCCGCCAGCACCCGCAGATCGCCGCGGAACAAATCAAGGCACCGGTGTTCATCCTCGGCATGCCGCGCAGCGGGACGACGAGCATGCACGAGCTGATGGCGCTCGATCCGCAGTTCCGCGTAGCGCTCAGCTGGGAAACCGCCTACCCCTTCCCGCCCCCGGAGACCGCGAGCTACGACACGGATCCTCGTATCGCCAAAGTGGACCGGGAGCTCGCGCAGGTAGACAAGCTCTTGCCGGAGTTCAGAAACATGCACCCGATGGGTGCCCGGCTGCCGCAGGAATGCGTGGCGCTCTTCGCCCACGATTTCGTGTCGATGATCTTCGATGTGCAGTTCCGCCTCACGCAGTATCAGGCGTGGCTGATCCGGCAGGACATGGGCGAGGTGTTCCGCAATCACCGCCGCTGGCTGCAGTTCTTGCAATGGAAAAAACCGGGCGACACCTGGGTGCTGAAATCGCCGCAGTATCTGTGGAACATCGACGACATGCTGCGCGAGTACCCGGACGCCAGGATCGTCCAGACCCACCGCGACCCGGTGAAGGTGGCGATGTCGATAGGCAGCCTCACCGCGACGCTGCGCAGCCTGGGCTCTGAGGAGGTGGATCTGCGCGAAGTGACCCGACAGTACGCCGACCTGCTGGATTACGGCACCCGGAAGACAATGGCCACGCGAGCCAACGGCATGCTGGAGGCCGCACGGGCCACCGATATGCAGTTCGCCGAATTCCGGCAGGACCCCGTTGCCGCCATGCACAAGGTCTATGCGCGGCTGGGCTTCACGCTGAATCCGCCTGTCGCCGCAGCGATGCAGCGTTTCCTTGATGCGGGCACGGCCACCGAGCGGCACGGCAAGCACCGTTACGACATCGCCGAATCGGGGATCGATCTTGCAGCGGAGCGGTTACGGTTCGCCGATTACCAGCGTGCTTACGCCATACCCGACGAGATCTTCAGCACCTAGCGTTGCGCGGGACTTCAGCGGGCCTGAGCGGAGCACCACCCGCGCGCTGATATCGCGAAATGCCGCTCAGGGCATGGGCGCGAAGGCCACACTCAGCTCACCAAAACCGGTGTACACGGCACGAAAGCTCCGCCCTGCAATCCCTGCCATGGATGACACCAGACCGCCCGTGAGGACCACCGCACCGGCAGGCAGCACGCGCCCATCCTCGGCAAGGCGTCCGGCGAGCCACGCCAATGCCAGTAGCGGATCGCCCATCACCTCGTCACCGCGGCCGCGACCGAGCAGTGAATCGCCTTCATGGAAAAGCACGTCCACCTCGCGCAGATCGGTGCCGGCTGTCCACGCCACCGGCTCGCCCAGCACAAATCCGCCGCCCGAACTGTTGTCGGCGATGTTGTCGACCAGGCTCGACGGGAATGCGGTGTACCGGGTATCGGCGATCTCGAGCGCAGGGATCACTGCATCGAGATGCGCGGCGACGCTCTCGCGGGTATGGCCCGCACCGGCAAGGTCGCGACCCAGACGCAGCGCGATCTCGGCTTCAATGCCGGGTTTCATGAAGCGCGACGGATCGGCCGGCGCGCCGCTCTCGCCCAGTCGCCCGGATGCCGCGAGGCAGCCGTAGCTGCGGCGGTCGACGCCGGGGGCAGCGCGCACGGTACCGCCCAGTTTGAATCCTGCCAGTGGCGTGCCCCGACGGTCGAAGGTGGCCCACTGGATCGCATAGGCCGTCGCTTGATCGAGCGCCGGAATCTCGTTCGTGAGCACCGCGATGGGTGCGCGTTCGCGCTCAGCGGTCCACAGCAGCGTGCTGCACCGATCCACCAGCTCCATACTTGCCTTCATGCCGTTGCGATGCTCCACGCCGATCAGTTGTTAGAGGTGTGCATGGTAATGAGATTCACCCGAGCTTTTCACCCCACGACAGATCCTGCCCCGCAATCGGAAGTGCGCGGATGCGCTTGCCGGTGGCGCGGAATATCGCGTTGCAGACAGCGGGCGCCGCAGGAGGCAGTCCGGGCTCGCCCATGCCACCCCATTTCTTGCCACCCGAGAGCGCGAAGTAGGTCTCCATTCGCGGTGTGTCGCGCAGGCGCAGCACCGGGTAATCGTGGAAATTGCCCTCGACCACCGCACCGTCACGAACCGTTATGCGACCGTGCAGCGCAGCGCTCAGCCCGTAGACGATCGCACTCTCCACCTGCTCCTCCGCGCCCAGCGGGTTCACGAGGTGACCGCAATCCACCACCGACACCATGCGGTCCAAGCGAAGCTCGCCATCACGACTGACCGTGACCTCCGCCACTTGTCCCACGATGGTGCCGAAGCTCTCGTGGATGGCGATGCCCTGCGCGCTGCCTGCGGGCATCTCGCGTCGGCCCCAGCCCGAGCGCTCCTGCAGCATCTTCAGCACACCGAGGAAATCTGGACGATGGGCGAGGAGCTCGCGCCGTAACTCCAGCGGATCCCGACCCGCGCCATCGGCGATCTCGTCGACGAAACTTTCCATCGCCCAGCCGTTCTGCGAATTACCCACCGAGCGCCAGTACCAGGTATGGAGGTGATTTTTGCGCATGATGTGCTCGACGCGCCGGCTACCGAAGGCGTAGGGCGACTCCGCCAGCGAATCGATAGAGCTGCTGTCGATCTTGCTCTCATCACCGCCGTTGCTGAGGCGTATGGAGTGCGTCACCGAGCGGCTCAGGAACCCGGCGACACTGCCCTTGGCGTCCAGCCCGGCCTCGAAACGGAAGGCCGCCATCGGCCGGAAGCAGCCGCGACGCATGTCTTCCTCACGCGACCAGATGGTCTGCACCGGCGCGCCGGCGGCCTTGGCGATGAGCACGGCCTCACGAAGGATATCCGGGTAGAGCCGACGCCCGAAACTGCCGCCCAGCATGCAGGTATGCACCTCACAGTCGAGCGGATCCATGCCGGCAGCGTCCGCGGCCGCCTTGAGCGAGGAGTCGGGGTTCTGCGTCCCCGCCCAGAGCTCGAGCTTGCCGTCGGCGATGCGCACGGTGCAGTTCAGCGGCTCCATGCTGGCGTGCGCCAGATAAGGCACTGCGTAGTCGCCACGCACGCGGGTGGCAGCCGATCCGATCGCTTCAAGGGCGTCGCCCGTTTCTTCAGCAACGCGCCCCGGCCGGTCTAGCTCGGCCTTGAACTCCGCGTCCCACACGGCCGAGGAACTGCCAGCGCCCACGCCGGGTTTCCAGCGGATGGGCAGCGCCTGCAGCGCCTTTGAGGCCCGCCACCAGCTATCGGCCACCACCGCCACCGCGCCCGGCAGGACCACGGTGCGCACCACGCCGCGCATGCCGGCGATGGCCGCAGCGTCATGGCTTTCTACTTCGCCGCCGAACACGGGGCAGTGCAACACGGCCGCATAGAGCATCCCCGGCAGGCGGACATCCACACCGTAGACGGTGCTGCCGTCGACCTT
>CAJADV010000118.1 GCA_903938575.1 uncultured Gammaproteobacteria bacterium | reverse complement strand
GCGACGATTTACATATTGCGCCGGTAAATCCCGCCCACCTCGTACAACGCACCCGAGATCTGCCCCAGTGAGCACACCTTCCCCGCGCTCATCAGCTCGTTGAAGATATTGCCGCGTTCCTCGGCCACCTGCTGCAGCCGCGCGATCGCGGCCGGTGAAGCATCGGCGTGGCGCGACTGGAAGGCCGCCAGATACGCGATCTGCTGGTCTTTCTCGTCATCCGAGGAGCGCATCAGTTCGCGGCCTTCGATGGTTTCCTCCTGCCCCGCAGGCGGCAGGAAGGTGTTCACGCCGATCAGCGGCAGCGAGCCGTCGTGCTTCTTGCTCTCGTAATACAGGCTCTCGTCCTGGATCTTGGAGCGCTGGTACATCGTGTCCATCGCGCCCAGCACGCCACCGCGCTCCGAGATGCGCTCGAACTCGGCGTACACCGCCTCCTCCACCAGATCGGTGAGTTCATCGACGATGAACGAGCCCTGCAGGGGGTTCTCGCAGAAGTTCAGACCGAACTCGCGGTTGATCACCAGCTGTATCGCCAGTGCGCGGCGCACGCTCTCCTCGGTCGGCGTGGTGATCGCCTCGTCGTAGGCGTTGGTGTGCAGGCTGTTGCAGTTGTCGAAGATCGCGCAGAGCGCCTGCAGCGTGGTGCGGATGTCGTTGAAGCTCATCTCCTGCGCGTGGAGGCTGCGGCCGGAAGTCTGGATGTGGTACTTCAGCATCTGGCTGCGCGGGGCCGCACCGTAGCGCTCCTTCATGGCGCGGGCCCAGATGCGGCGCGCCACGCGGCCGATCACCGTGTACTCCGGGTCCATGCCGTTCGAGAAGAAGAACGAGAGATTCGGCGCGAAGTCGTCGATGCCCATCCCGCGCGAGAGGTAGTACTCGACGATCGTGAAGCCATTCGAGAGCGTGAAGGCGAGCTGCGAGATCGGGTTCGCCCCGGCTTCCGCGATGTGGTAGCCGCTGATCGAGACCGAGTAGTAGTTGCGCACGTTGTTGTCGATGAAAAACTGCTGCACGTCGCCCATCATCTTCATGGCAAAGCCGGTGCTGAAGATGCAGGTGTTCTGCGCCTGGTCTTCCTTGAGGATGTCGGCCTGTACCGTGCCGCGCACTTTCGAGAGCGTGTCCTTGCGGATGCGGGCATAGGTCTCAGCATCCACCACCTGGTCGCCGGACACGCCGAGCAAGCCAAGGCCAAGTCCGTCGCTGCCTTCGGGCAGTCCGCCCTGGTACTGCGGGCGCTCACGACCGGCAAAGTGGGCGTGGATCTGCTCCTGCACCGCATCCCATTGGCCCGAGGACTTGAGGTGCTTCTCGACCTGCTGGTCGATCGCCGCGTTCATGAAGAACGAGAGGATGATCGGCGCCGGGCCGTTGATCGTCATCGAGACCGAGGTGGTGGGGTCACACAGATCGAAGCCCGAGTAGAGCTTCTTCATGTCGTCGACGGTGGCGATGGAGACGCCCGAATTGCCGACTTTTCCGTAGATGTCGGGGCGCACTGCGGGGTCTTCGCCGTACAGCGTCACGGAATCAAATGCAGTCGACAGACGGTTCGCCGGCTGCCCGCGCGCCACGAAGTGGAAACGGCGGTTGGTGCGCTCCGGCGTGCCCTCTCCCGCAAACATGCGCGCGGGATCCTCGCCGTCGCGACGGTACGGGAATACGCCCGCAGTATAGGGGTAGAAGCCCGGCAGGTTGTGCTTCAGCAGGAAGCGCAGTTGCTCGCCCCAACCCTTGTAGCCGGGTGCGCCGATCTTCGGGATCTGCAGCCGCGAGAGACTTTCCTTGTAGTTGTCGCCGCGGATTTCCTTGCCACGCACCGTGTAGCTGTACTGCTCGGTGCGGATGCCCGCGAGACGCTCGGGCCACTCGCGCAGCAACGCAAGCGAATCCGCGCCGAGGGCGTCGATCGCGGCCTGGTAGCGCTGGCGGATGGTGCGCAGGCTGTTGTCGACGCTCTTGTCCACGAGGAGCTCGGCGGCAAAGCCGGTGAGCGCTGCGGGCAGGGCCACATCAGCGAGTTCGCGCAGCGTCTCGAACAGGTGCTGCGCGCGGTCGGCAATATCGGACTGCGATTCGGCACGGGCGTTCTCGGCGCGGCCACCCTCGGCGATATCGGCGAGATAGCGCTGGCGATTGCCGGGGATAAGCGCCACGGACTTCGGCTCGCGCAGGTCCGTGTTGATCGAGGGCTCCCAACGACCAGCGGGCAGTTTCAGCTTGGTGGCCATGCGCAGGCACAGGCTGCGAAACGCCCAGTTAACGCCGGGATCATTGAACTGGCTGGCGATAGAAGGGAATACCGGGATGTCGGCTTCGGCCACGTCAAAGGCGTTGTGGTTGCGCCGCCACTGCTTGCGCACATCGCGCAGCGCATCCTCGGCGCCGCGCTTGTCGAACTTGTTCAGGATGATCATGTCGGCGAAGTCGAGCATGTCGATCTTCTCGAGCTGGCTCGCGGCGCCGTACTCGCTGGTCATCACATAGACCGAGAAATCCACAAGATCCACGATCTCCGAGTCGCTCTGACCGATGCCCGCGGTCTCGACGATCACCATGTCGAAGCCGAGCGACTTGAGGAACAGGATCACGTCGCCCAGCATCTCGTTGGTGGCGAGGTGCTGGCGCCGCGTGGCCATCGAACGCATGTAGAGGCGGTCGGAAATCAG
>CAJADV010000117.1 GCA_903938575.1 uncultured Gammaproteobacteria bacterium | reverse complement strand
CGTGATCTCGCGCAGATCGAGGGCCTCGACCCACTGCCGCATCCACGCCACGTGTTTCGCGTAGGTGTAATCGGATTTGCGGGAGGGCTTGTCCGATTTGCCGAAACCGATCAGATCCGGCGCCAGCACCCGCAGCCCCGCAGCCGCCACCGGGGGGATCATGTGCCGGTACAGATAAGACCAGCTCGGTTCGCCGTGGAGCATCAACACCGGCGGCGCATCGCGCGGGCCCTCGTCCACGTAGTGCATGCGCAACTCCGGCGAGAGCTGCAGGTAGTGCGGCGCGAAGGGAAAGTCGG
This sequence comes from uncultured Gammaproteobacteria bacterium, assembly GCA_903938575.1. Taxonomy (GTDB): domain Bacteria; phylum Pseudomonadota; class Gammaproteobacteria; order Pseudomonadales; family UBA5518; genus UBA5518. The sequence goes on along the minus strand of CAJADV010000117.1, from coordinate 4,468 downwards.
GCAGGTCGTGGAAGCGCTCTTCGGGGGTACGCAGGACGTGCATCGCGCGGAATCCGTACAGGTGATGGAATCTGCATGCTGACACAGCGTCGTGGCATACGAACACCTGCAGCGGAGGTGCAGGAGGCGTTTTATTTCTCGCCGTTGTTGTGAGCCTCGATCAGCGAGAGGAACTCCGCGAAGGCGTCATGCCTGCACTCTTGCTTCGCCCAGCGCTGGAGATCGGCCATATCCATCGTCCTGGCTCGGGCCACCAGAAGTGCCTGCGCAAGCGCCTGCCGGTCGTTCCAGTGAAACCACGCAGAGAGTCTGTCCTTGACGCAATCAGTGGGCGTCAACAAACGCAGGGTTCCTGTCGGGAGCGTCCGATGTGCAACGTCCTGAACGGGCTGATCGCCCACGGCAAGCGGGCCACTCGGGAACTCGACGTAGAACTCTGTGTCCGGATGCGTGAAGTACCGGTTCTCCTCGGCAAACCCCAAACTTGCCATGATCCGCCGAATATCCCGGCGGGGCACCACACCCTGTTCGACGAAATCGAGATCCCTGGATGTGTAGGCCCCGTCCGACCAGATCGCCACGCAGGCGTCCCCCGTCAGGGTGACGGTGATGCCGGCATCGCCCAATGTCTGGCAGACATGGGCCGCGAGTTCCTCCGCGCTCATGCGAGCGATCCGCTTCACTGCGGTTTTCCCCGGCGCCGGGGCCGACGTCGCGCGTCCAATATCCGGGCGCGTTCTTCCTCAGGGTAGAAGGCGAGCATGCGCTCGATCAGGTGCTGCAGCGCCTCGCGAAAGGGCCAGCGCGGGTTCAGGGAGTAGAGCCGGGTCCGCCCCTCCATGCGCGATACGAGCACACCGCCTGCTTCCAGATTGTCGAGCTGCAGCTGGATGCTGCGCAGGTTGGCATCAAAGAATGCTGCGATGCCACGCGCATACCCCTCCTCGTTCGAGAACAGGTACGCGAGCACGCGCTCCTTGCTGATCGAGCCGAAGAGGGACTCCAGCATGGGACCTCCTTGAAGACTTAAAAACTACGTCATATGACTGAATATAGTATTCGTAGCGATCGTCTGTGGGCAAAGGTCTGCGGGAGAGGTCTGCAGGAGAGCCGCGTATGATCGCGGCACAGCAACGGAGCCTCCCATGGAGCACTGGTACGGCCTGCCCGAGGCGCTCTTCCAGGGCCAGACCGTGCAGCAGTACCCACCCGACTACAACTACCAGGACGAGGCGCACCGCTTCGGGCAGGCCGGACGCTTGTGGGCGCAGGCCGCCGCACCTGCGCCTCGGTGCCGACGGCAAACTCGCCCGCGTGGGAGGCGTGGACCTCACCATCAAGGATGGCATCGTTTACGATGCCCGTGCCCTGCGGGCCGACGTACGACGGATGGTCGCCGAGGACAAGAGCGCACGCAGCATCAATGTCTTGCCGCAGCCTGGCAGTGGCTGAGGTCTGTCGCGGCCCGCAGTAATACCCGATCAATCACAGGAGAAACCGCTTATGTCACCTTACCTTTCGATGTTCGCGCGCGTGTTCGGATGCGCTGCCCTGCTCGTCAGCGCGCTTTCCCTGGCGGCTGAGCCGCCGGCGGTCTCGCACGATGGTCTGGAACTGGTGCCGGATGCAAAGGCACAGCTGCTCTACCGACGCCCGGGTGCCACCTTGGCGGGCTACACCAAGGTGGCGTTGCTTGATTGCACGGTGGCCTTCCGCAAGAACTGGCAGCGCGACCAGAGCTCTTCTGGTCAGCGCGTCAGCAGCGCCGACATGGACCGCATCAGGAAGTCCCTGGCCGAGGAATTCCGCAAGGTGTTTACCGAGGAACTCGGCAAGGGAGGTTATGCGATCACCGAGCAGACCGGGGATGACGTGCTGGTGCTGCGTCCCGCGATTGTTGATCTGGATGTGACGGTGCCAGACCTGAAGTCCGCGGCTCGCGGACGCAGCTTCTCTACCACCTCTGGCCAGATGACGCTGTTCATGGAGCTTTATGATGGTGGTACCGGCGAGATCATCGCGCGCGCGGTCGATCGTCAGAAAGCGCGCGATAACGGGCGCATGATGTGGCAGAACTCGGTCACCAACCGCGCCGAGGCCGATCGGGTGCTGCGCAAGTGGGCCGTGCTGGGCCGCGAGGCGCTGGACCGGGCGCACGTACCGGCGGCTGCAAAGTGATGTTTTCGCTGCGCGGGACCTGCTTCTGGCGGGGCCCGCGCAAGTGTTCGATGGGGTCGCCGCCTTCCGCGGCATCGGAAGGCCGCTACGGCCGGTACCAGATCGGCGAGCTATACGCGCGCTCCTGCTGCACCGCAGGGCGGGCAGCATCGGGCGTGTCGCCGAAGTAACGCGCATCAAAGGCTGTCCAGCGTGGCGTCGGGATCTCGATCACGCGCAGGTACCAGAATGCGGACTGCGCGGGATCGAAATCGGGATCGGTCCAGACGGTAGACAACTCCCCGGCACCGATGGTGTTCTGCCAGGTGGCGCTCGCCACATCGACCGTGCTGCCCACCGGCGGCAGTTTGCCGTCGGCGCCCGGGCGGCGCGCATCGGACCAGGCCACATCGTAGACACGCTCCGCTGTTTTGCCGTCCTTGCCGAGCCAGCCTTTCACCACTTGCACCCGATCGAGGTTTGCCCCGATGGGGTCGCGCATCGCCGACACGAGGAAGCGCGGCGCCTGCCCTGCCGGTGCCTTGCCCAGTTCGCCGCCCATGGGCACGCCCTTGCCGTAACCCGTGGCCGCCACATCGGCGCTGCTGGCATCGCCGGGTTCGAAGTTGAAACCACCGAAGAAACGCAGCTGCATGCGCGGGCCGGTGGTGGCGTAGACCTCGCGGCGTTTCATCGCGGCGAAGATGTCTTCACGGGTGTTGGCGCGCGCCCACACGGCCATATAACCCGATGCCGCCATCTCCGACATCTTCATCATGAGCGTGGGGTCAGCAACCCGGATGAAGGGCATGTGCGCGCGCTCGTGCGAGGGCTCGCCGCTGGTGGCCTTGCCCCAGAAATTGTTTTCCTCGGCGGTGGCGAGCCCCGTGTGGGCATCGGTGCTGCCGATCATGCCGAACTCGAAGGGATTGACGCCGATGCGTGCTTGCTCCGCGAGCCCGATGCGCAGCGCCGAACGCGCGTACTGGAAGGGCTGCATGGCGGGCGTCTGGGCGTGGCGCATGCCGAGGTTGGAGCGGTCCCAGATCTCGTAGCCGGCGAATTCATCCGTGGGCGAGTTGAGCGGATGCGTCTCCGAGTCACCCTTGATCTGCGTGACTTCCACCAGCGGTTCCCAGCGCGCGCGACGGGTGGCGTAGTCTTTGTCGAAGGGCGCGCCGGAAAAATCCTGCGGACGGAACATGAGACCGCCGCTCACGTTGCTGTTGTGCGGAATGGCGAGCGCCTGGCCGCCGGTGCGCTTTTCGTAGTCGTCGAGGTAGCTCCAGAGCGCCTCCGGGTCGAGGCTGTCGAGTGCCGTGAAGGGCAGCACCTGCTGCGTGCGTTCGGCGCCGTCTGCGAACATCACGACGCGGTGGAGGTTGTCGCCGTCGGGCATCGAGGTCCACTCGTAACCGGCGAAGGCGCTGAAGCGGCCGGGCTCGTTGAAGCGGTCGGCTGTAGCCGTGACCTGGTCCCAGATCGAGCGGCGGTAGGCGCCGCTGCCGATCAGATCCTGGTTGGCATTCAGAGCGGCACCCCACTCCATCAGGATGCGCGTGGTGTCGACGCCCGACTCGATGATCCCCGCCCAGCGCCGCCCGGTCTCGGTCTGCATCAGGAGCGGATCACGCGCGCGCACGCCGGGCAGCACGCCCAGATACTCGCCATGGTCTGCCACCACCAGAAAATCGAGCGGACGCGACAGCCGCACGGGCATGCTGTTGTGCGCGGTCACGGTCTCGCCGCGCGCAAAACGAAAGGCCTGCTCGGGACCGATCTTGCTGTTGCCGAAGGCTGCGGCATCTGCCGATACATTGGTGTGCAGGTGCGTGTCGCCCCACAACAGCCGCTCGGCAAAGCCGCGCTCCGCGTAGGGCGAATAACCAGGCTCCGCCGCTGGCGCTGGCATGGCAAGCAGCGCGGCGCAGGTGGCGAAGGTGGAGCAGAGCAGGCGCGGTGTTTTCATGGTCGCTTCCCGTGTGGTCAGGGATTTCTATGCCGAGGCGCCCGATGGCAGCCGAGAGCGCGAAAGACCCCTCCGCCTCAGTTTCCGGACGACGGCAGCACGCCATTGGCCCGCTTGATCGCTGCCCAGCGGAACGGCACCGTCCACGCCCCCCAGAAGCGCTGCGGAAAGTCCTGCAAGGACACCAAGCCGATGCGCTCCGGGCCCTCGTCGCGCCCCGGTGGGTTGTAGTAGGTGCCGAAGACGAGATCCCACAGGATCAGGCTGGAGCCGTAGTTGTTGTTGGCTTCCTCGATGCGGTCGGAGTGGTGCCAGCGGTGCAGCACCGCGCTGCTGAAGATG
>CAJADV010000116.1 GCA_903938575.1 uncultured Gammaproteobacteria bacterium | reverse complement strand
GGGCAGTGCATACCACTCCGCGCCAAGACGGAAAATGATGAGCGATAGCCTGGCGCCGCGCTCCTCGACACTGCGCGGTGTGGCGATGCGCTCGTGCCACTCCTCGAGATAACCCGCGGGCGCCGCGCGCTCGAGCAGGGCACGTCCTGCCCGCGCGAACACCGGGCAATTGCGGCAGTGGCCGTGCGGTCCGAGCTCTGTGCAGCTGCGGTCGCCCCAGACGCCAATGGTGTTACGGCACGCTGCCGTGTCCTTGATCCCGGAGTTCATGCCATGGCTCCCGCACGCGCGGCGCGCTCACGCAGGCGCGCTGCGCCCGGTCCATCGCCGGCCGATTCGGCCAGCAACGCGAGATGCTCGAGACTGGGCACGTGGGCCGGGTCGAGGTAGAGGGCGCGCTCCAGGCAGCGCCGCGCCTCGGCGAGGGCGCCTTCGGCCGCATTCAGCAGCCCCATCAGGTGCTGTGCCTCGACCAAGGCCGGGTCCACCGCGAGCAGCGCCTGCGTGAGCAGGCGAGCCTCGGCATAGTGGCCATGATCGGCAAGCGCACGCGCTTGCACCAGTTGCGGGCCCGTATCGCGCGCTGGCGCCGGGTGCCTCGGCGTGGCTGGCCGTTCTACCTGTGCCGGACTGCGCGCAGGTTTCTTAGGGCTCACGCGCCGTGGCGCCGGGGCTGTGGGGTGGGTGTCACACACCGGCCGTGATCCAGCCGGTATGCGCCGGAACGCGAAGCATCCAGCGGATCCCTGCCGCTCGAAGGCGCGATCGCGTAGCAGGGCAGCCTCCGCATGGCCCACCACCAGCAATCCCTCGGGCGCCAGGACGCGCTCCAGGGCGTCGAGCAGCGCCTGACGTGCAGCGGTGTGCAGGTAAATGAAAAGGTTGCGGCAGAAAATGATGTCAAAGCGCGGCTCGCCCGAGAGCATGCCGGGTTCCAGAAGGTTGCCGCGGTGGAACCAGACGCGTTCGCGCAATGCTTCTTCCACCACGCAGTCGCCCTCGGGTGTACGGCGGAAGCAGATCCCTTCGGCACGGGCCGGCACGGCGCGCAGGGCGCCGGACCGATAGCGCCCTGCGCGTGCTTTGGCCAGCCCCTGCACGCTGAGATCCACCGCCTCGATCCGGAATCCCTGTGGGGGCATTCCACCCAGCATCAGGGCCATGCCGATGGAATAGGGCTCCTCCCCCGCGGCGCAGGGGGCACTCAGGATATGCAGAGGTGAGCTGCGCTGCCGCCACTCCCCGGGCACCATTCGCTCGAGCATTTCGAAGGGGCGCTGGTCGCGGTAGAACCAGCTCTCGCGGACCAGCAATTCCTCGAGCAGTGCCGTGCGGGCCGCGGCATCGTTCTCGAGGCGTTGTGCATCTTCCCCGGTAGCGGGGGAGTTTCCGTAGCAGCGCCGCACAGCGGCCTGCAGCTGGAGATCGTTCACCACCTGATGATCGAAGCCCGCTTCGTCGCAGAGACCGCGGGCGATCTGCAGGAGGCTTCTCATGGTTTGCCTGCGGCCGGATAGAGCGCGCCACGCAGCTCCGTGCCCAGCAGGTGCCCGATCTCCACGATCTGGAGCAATTCGCCCTGATGCCTGGCCAGTGCGCCCAGCCAGGGCGCGTCGCGGGCGTGGAGCAGGGGATCGACCATGGCGCTCTCCGGGATGTCCTCGGCATCGCCTGCCTGCTCGACGCGCAGACCGATCAGTGCGCCGTCGGGCCCTGATTCGTAGTGCGCGACCACGATCCGCGTGCTGAGTCGCGCTCGCGCCGACTCCGCGGCAAGCATCTGCGCCAGGTCGACCACCGGTACCAGCTGTCCGCCGTAGGCGAGTATCCCTGCCACCCCGCGCGGCGTGCCGGGCGCAGCGCGCAGAGCTACATCAGGCACCACCGCCACCACCCCTCGCGCCCTGATGGCGTAGCGCTCGGTGCCGATACTAAAGAGCAGGGCTAGCATTGTGTCGGGTTCAGGCCGTTTGGAAGCGGACGATTTCGGCGCGTAATGCGTCTACCGCCTGGAGCAGTTGCCCGGAAGTATCGGCGAGGGCCTGCGAGGACTCCCCGGAGATCACCGCCACCTCGCGAAGCTGCAGCATGGCGTCACTGATCTGGCTCGCGCCGGCGACCTGGGCCTGCATGCCCTGGTGCGCGGATTCGAAACGGGGCTTGAGGCGCTCCACGCCCTCGATAATCTCCGCGAGTTGCACGCCCAGCTCGGTGGCCTCGGACACACCCCGGCGCACCTGCTCGCCGAAGCGGTCCATCTCCATGACGCCGCTGGACACGGCACTGCGCATCTCGGTGACGATGCGCCCGATATCGAGTGTGGCGACATCTGTCTGGTCTGCCAGGCGGCGGATTTCGCGCGCCACCACGGAGAATCCAAGTCCATATTCGCCCGCTTTCTCCGCCTCGATGGCGGCGTTCAGCGATAGCAGGTTGGTCTGCTCCGCCACCTTGCTGATCGTGGTCACGACGGCGCCGATGTTGTTCGCCCGTTCGGCGATCACGGCGAGCTTGGACGAGATCGAGGCCGTAGCACTGGCCAGCGCCTGCATGGTCGCTTCCATGCGTTCGAGATCCCCACGCCCGCGGTTGGCCACGGCAGCGGTGTCGTTACTCGCGCTGGCCACCTCGTGCATGGTCTGCAGCAGCTCCTGCGAGGTGGCGCTGATTTCGGTGATGGAGGCGGCTATCTGGCTGGTGGAGGCGCCGAATCCGGCGGTGATCTCGCGCTGCCTGTTGGCGGCCGCGGCGATGTCGCTGGCAGCGGAGGTGAGCTGCACGCCGGAGGCCTTGATCTTGCCGATCAGCCCGGAGAGCGCTGTCACCATGGCGCCAAGGCCGCGCAGCAGCACGCCCGATTCGTCCTGCACCTCCGAGCTCACTGCGGTCGTGAGATCGCCCGCGGTCACCCGCGCCGCGGCATCCGCGGCGCGCTCCACGCGCTCTATGGGACTGCGCACGAGCCGGAACGATATGGCCAGTGCGAGCAATGCGCCCAGCACCACGATCGAGAAAACCTTCCGGAAGCTGCTCCACACCGGAGCCAGCACCTCCTCGCGGGTTACCGACATCCATAACGACCATTCGCCCGTAGGAATACTGGTGCCCGCCAGGTAGCGCTCTTCGCCCGTGAGCGGGTCAGTAAAGAGAATCATGCTTTCGTCTACGGCCCGGGTGTAGAGCGGCTTCAGGTATTCGAGATAAGGCGTGTCTTCGATGAGACGTGTCCGCATTGTCGGGTCCATGGTGGCGCTGATGACACGTCCACGCCGACTGACCAGCAGGTATTGCTCCGACTTGAATGTGGCGGTTTTCTTGAGGAAATTGTCCACGTCCTCTAGCGAGCGGTCGACCCCGGCCAAGCCGGCAAACTCGCCGTTGATCATTATCGGCGCCGTCTGCTCCACCATGTACTTGCCCTCATAGGAATAGGGCTCGGTGATCATGTATCCCAAGGCTTTCAGCGTTTGTGTGTCGGACTGCACGTACAACTTGCTTATCCCGCCGGGGAGCACGATGCCCTCTGCCTCCGGCTTGCCCGTCACTCGATTGCGCAGGCCGCGGTAGTAGTAGCTGGTATCCATATCTAACAGGGGATTCAGCATGATCCGGGTCGGGTCCGCCAGGTCGCGGAACCAATAGGGTATGAATCGCCCGGCGGCATCCATGGCCCGCGGATTGAGGTCGGGATGGGGTTTTGCATCCTGCCCGTCCGCATCGGGGTCGTAGCCGACGTATGCCGCGGTAAAAGCAGGGAAACGCTCCAGAACCTCTTTCGCGAATGCGAGCGAGGCGCTGCGATTGCCGAACATCCCGCTTTGCTGCGCCAGCGCCATGATCCGGGCGGCGTCGAGGGCCTGTGCATTGGTCGCATCGACACGCTGGGCAACCTTGATGCCGGCATCGCGCAGGTGGCTTAACTGCAGTTCGACCCTGGCTTGGTAGAACTGGAACAGCTGATAGCTACTGGCGACGATCGTGGCCACGAGGAGCGGCAGCCCGCTGGAGAGCATGATCTTGGTGCGCAGTTTCATCCCAGTGTCCTTTAATCCGTGCCGCCGAGAGTCACGCCGCGGGGGAGTATAGGCCTCGGCGATGCTCGGGATGACCGCTCTCAGGCGGTTTTTGCGATTGCCTCGATTTCCATCAGCAGTTCCGGCAGCAGCAATTCCTTCACGATCACCACCGAGCTCGCCGGCGGATGCGCGGCGAAGAGGCGGTTGCGCACCTCGGCAAAACCCGCATAGGCCGATTTGTCGGCGAGGAAGCAGGTGAGTTTCACCACGCGATCGAGTTCGGTGCCGGCCTGCCCCAGCACCGTGGCGATATTGGCGAAGCACTGCTCGGCCTGCGCATGCGGATCGCCGATGCCCACCACGCTGCCGTCCCGCACGGCCACTTGGCCGGAGACGTGGATCCAGCCGTCAGTCACGGTGGCCTGCGACATGCCGGTGAAGCGCATGCCTTCCGGGTCGATACGGTTGATGTCCATGGTGTGTTCTCAGGGCAGTCCGCTGCCTGGCACGCGCACGCGCGCCAGATCGATGCGCCCGCCGCGCTCCCGCAGCGTGACGGCATGCTGGTGGTCGGGCGCCACGCATATGAAGAGGTCACGACGATCCGCGCCACCGAGCATGCAGGCATAGGCCTTGCCGTTCTCGATGTCGATACGCTCGAGGATCTCGCCGCCCTCGCGCACGCGCAGCACACTCGTGCCTGCGGTTGCCACCCACACGCAGCCTTCTGCGTCGAGGCAGATACCATCGGGTATGGAGCCGTCGGTGAATTCCGCGAACACGCGGTGGTTGCCAAGTCGCCCGTCGGCGTCGCGGGTCCAGGCGTGCAGCCGGAAGGCCAGCGATTCGGCGATGATCAGGGTGCGGCCGTCGGCTGAGATGACGCTGCCGTTGGGGCACAAGAGACCGTCACAGGCGAGCTCAACGCTGCCGTCCGCCTGCACCAGCGCCACCGCCGTGGTGCAAGGTGTCTCGCCATTGGCGAAATCAAAGCCGATGTTGCCCACATAGGCCCGCCCCTCGGCATCCACCACCATGTCGTTGCTTGGCCCCGGGTGAAGCGCGCGAAGATCCGCCCATACCTGCAGTGCACCCTCGTGTCGACGATAGACCCGGCGCTCGTGCATCGACACCACCAGCAGCTCGCCGTTGGGCATCCAGCCGAGTCCAGAGGGGTCGCCGGGTACGCGAAATTCCTCGAGCACCTCGCCCGCCGGGCCAAGTCGGCGCACCAGGCCATCGTGTTGGTCCGAAAACCACAGTGAGCCTCCATGCCACCGTGGTCCTTCGGGGAAGGCGTAGCCGCGCGAAAAACAGCTAGCTGCGGTGACCATGTTGTTCAGCGCCTCGCGCATTCGTGGAGTATCGCGCCCAGCCGGGCGATACCCGTCGTGATCACCGCTTCGCTCACGTGGCTGTAGGCAAGTCGCAGGTATTGCCGTCCGTCGCTCTCGCCCATGAACCGTTCGCCCGGACGGAAAAAAAGGCCCTGCTTGCCCGCGAGTTCCGCCACGCGCTGCCAGTCAACCCGCTCGTCGATCTCGAGCCACAGATAGAACGAACCGTTCGGCTCGCGGAACCGCACGTAATCACCGCAGTGCTCGCGCACGGCGCTGGCTGCGGCGTGGCACTTGCGACCGTAGACCTCCGCGGCGCGCGCTACGTGAGGCCCGAAGAGTCCCTCGGCGAGAAACTCGGCCATGAGGCGTGACAGCCACTGACTGACGCCCAGATCCTGCCGCACGCCGGCCAGTGCGCCGATGCCTTGTGTGCTGCCGGCCATCCAGCCCAGGCGAAGCCCCGGCGCCACGGTCTTGCTGAAGGCGTTGCATTGCATCACGCGACCGCTGGTGTCGAGACCGAGCAAGGAGGGCAGCGGCTCGCCGGCAAAACGGAGCTCGCCGTAGACGTTGTCCTCGAGAATCATGAAATTGAAGCGCTCGGCGAGTTCGAGCAGCCGGTGCCGGCGCGGCAGTGAGAGTTCCACCCCCGTGGGCAACTGGAAGGTGGCGATGGTGTAGACCATCTTGACGCGCCGTCCCTCGCCAGCAAGGGCGATCAACAACTGCTCCAGCGCGTCGGTGTCCAGTCCGTCGGCATCCACTGGCACGCTGCGCACGTCGGCGCCGGCCATCTCCATGAAGCGCAGGGCATACGGAAACGACGCCGCCTCGACGATCACCACATCGCCGCGATCCACGTAGCCGTTCACGGCCAGCGCAATGGCCTGTACCGATCCCGAAGTAAGGATGATGCCGCGTGGATCGAGGGTGCGACCCTCGGTCTCGAGATAGCGCGCGGCGAGTTGCGTACGCAGGCCCTTGTAGCCGAACACCAGCTCTTCGTAGCCGGTTGCGGCGTCGAAGTATTCCAGCGCCTCGGCGCCGTCGCGCTCGAGGATCTTCTGCGCGAGCCGCAGGAGCTGCTGTTGCGGGAAGGTCTCGGGCGCTGCCAGTCCCTGGTCGAAATTGAAACTGACCGGCACCTCGGGATCGGGGAAAAAGAGCGGGGGTCCGCTTCGGGCGGCGCTGGAGTACAGGGCGGTTATGTCGTCTGTCATGGCGGCCTCTGGAAGTGCATCCGGTGATGGACGTGGCGGGTTCTGGCGGTGCCGCGGCTTTTGCTGCGTTTGGCTCCCTTCTTACAAGATGGCCGGGCTGCCGGCAGGGTCCGTCTGAGCCGCGAGCTTGTCCTCGCGCAGCCACTGCACGAAGAGCTCGTAACCCAGCACCAGCACAACTGCCCCCACGAAGAGCCCGATGATGCCCTGGCTGAGAAAGCCGCCGATCGCACCGAGGAAGATCACGAGGATAGGCACGTCCAGTCCACGCCCCATCATGAGTGGTTTGAGCACGTTGTCCAGAGGCAGCAGCACGACGGTCCAGACACTGAACAGCACCGCCGTGTTCATGTCGGCGTTGGCGAAGAGCCAGACGGCGGTGGGGATCATCACCAGAGCTACTCCGATCTGCACCACGCACATCACCAGCATCAACACCGTCAGCAGGCCTGCTGCCGGCACGCCGGCCACGAGCAGGCCAAGCCCCGCCAGCAGCGACTGGATCAGTGCCACCCCGAGGATCCCGCGCGTGACACCCCGGATCGTGGCCAGAGCAAGTTCCGCGAGGTAATGACCGCGGCTGCCGCCGATGCGCCCCGCAAAGGCCATCGCGCCAGCCCCGGAGCGGCCTGCCGTGGCGAGCAGCGCGCCGCCGATCAGGATCGCGAGCACGAATTCGAGCAGCGCCACGCCTATCTTGGCGGCGCCGGCTACCAGCCAGCCCACGAGGTCCTTGATGTAGGGCTGCAACTTGGCGAGCGCGGCATCGAGGTTGTGCGAGGCGAGCAGCCAGAAGGCATGCACGCTCTTACCCACCACGGGCCACTCCGCCACCCGCGCCGGAGGCTCTGGCACGGCGAGTCTGCCCTGCTGCCATGAATCGACCAGTAACTGTGTTTCGGCAACGAGCGAATTGCCCAGCAACACGGCCGGCACGATGATCATGACGAGCATCGCCAGCACCACCACGGTAGCCGCCAGCCCCGGACGGTTGCCGAGCCGCTCGCTCAGGAGCTGGCAGGGCCCGTGGAGCGCGATGGCGAGGATCACGCCCCACGCGAGGGGAAGCAGGAAGGGAAACAGGATCACCCCGCACCAGCCGATCAGCAAAGCCAATGAGCCCAGCCGGATGGTGACCTCAGTGGCGATCCGCAGCGGACGTTCGGCGTCAGACATGGGCTGTTCTGGCTCTTTGATGGCGGCCTCAGCCGGGTCGGCGGCTGAACTTCTCGAAGTTCTCCTGCCGTGCCCGCTCGCTTTTGCGCAACAGTATCACGGTCGCGCCGGTGCCTCCGAGGTGCTGCGGCGCCGAGTGCATGGCGAGCACCTCGGGCAGTTGGGGCAGCCAGAAGGCGACGCAGCTCTTCAGCAGCGCTGGCGTCTTGCGCCCGACCCCCCGCCCGTGGCTCACGAGGCAGACCCGGAGGTCGTGCTTCAGGCAGTCGCGCACCAGTTGGAAAACGCCGAGCCGCGCCTGCTCCACCGTAAGGCCGTGCAGGTCGAGACGTGTGTCGATGCGGTACTCCCCGTGGCGCAGGCGCTTGAACACGCCGTACTGGACGCCCGGGCGCAGGAAGCTCAGCTCCGCATGCGGATCGAGCAGCGGGATGTCGTTCGTGCTGAGGAAGTTCGGGTCGCGCTGGAGCAGCGCCTGGGCGGCGCGCCGGCGCTCAAGCGTTCCGGGCGTAAGCTCTGGCAGCCGCTTCAGCAGCAGCGGCGTGTCGCCTGTCAGGGGGATCACGTCCTCGCCCAGCAGGTCGCGGAAGTCGCCGGTGTCGGCGTCGTCGGCAGTCATGGATGCAGCCCGGCGGTGGTTGCGGGAGGCCGGCGCAGCGTGCCGGGTCAGGCCCAGTATACGCGGCTGAAATGCCGCCGGACCCGGGTGGTTTGCTGAAATTCGGCGGGCCTCCAGCTACACTGGCAAGGCATCCTGCACCACCCCTCAATCGCCCTGCGGCGGCCCGCCGCTGAGAGACTCCGATGCTTGGTCTGATGATGAATTCGCAGCTCACGCTCACCGCGATCATGGAGCATGCGCGCAAATTCCACGGCGATGCGCAGATCGTGTCGGTCACCGCCGATGAACCGCTGCACCGCTACCGCTACCGCGACTGCTTTGCCCGTGCTGCGCGTCTCGCGAACGCCCTGCGCCGGCTGGGCGCCCGACCCGGCGACCGCGTAGGCACGCTGGCCTGGAACGACTACCGCCACCTCGAGGTGTACTTCGGCGCCGCCTGCGAGGGGCTGGTCTGCCACACCATCAACCCGCGCCTGTTCGCCGAGCAGATCGATTTCATCGTCAATCACGCCGAGGATCGCTGGCTGTTCGTAGACCCGGCGTTCCTGCCCCAGTTGCGTGCGTTGCAGGAGCGTCTCCCTACGGTCGAGCGCTTCGTGATCCTGGGGCCTGCCGCCAGCGCCGAGGGCTGCGGCCTGCGCGATGCAATCTCCTACGAGAGTCTGATCGCCGACGAGCCTGAGTCCATCATATGGCCCGATCTGGACGAGAACACGGCCTGCTCGCTCTGCTACACCTCGGGCACCACCGGCAACCCCAAGGGCGTGCTCTACAGCCACCGGGCGCTGGTCCTGCACACCTACGGCGCGCTGATGCCCGACACCATGAACATCTCCTGCCGCGAGGTGGTGATGCCGGTGGTACCGATGTTCCACGTCAATGCCTGGAGCATCCCCTACGGTGCCGCGGTCGTTGGCGCCAAGCTGGTTTTTCCGGGTCCGCGCATGGGTGATGGCGAAGCGCTGCAGCGCTTGATCGAATCCGAGTCCGTCACGCTGTCGGCGGCGGTGCCCACGGTGTGGCTCGCGGTGCTCGGCTATCTCGAGAAGACCGGCAAGCGGGTGCCCTCGCTGAAGCGCGTGATCGTGGGCGGCTCGGCCTGTCCGCGCTCGATCATGGAGGCCTTCGAGCAGCGCCACGGCGTGCATGTGCAGCACGCCTGGGGCATGACCGAGATGAGCCCCATGGGCACGCTGAATTCCCCTACCGCAGACTGGGACACCCTGAGCGCTGACGAACAGTGGACGCTGCGCCTGAAGGTCGGTCGCCCGGTGTTCGGCGTCGATGTGAAGATCGTTGATCCCGAGGGGGGCGAGCTGCCGTGGGACGGCGAGTCCTTCGGCTCGCTCAAGGTGCGCGGGCCCTGGATCTGTAGCGAGTATTTCCGCATCGGCAAGGGCGATGCCCATGCCGAGGACGGCTGGTTCGAGACCGGTGATGTCGCCACCATCGACGCGCGCGGCTTCGTCGCCATCACCGATCGCATCAAGGACGTCATCAAGTCCGGTGGCGAGTGGATCAGCTCCATCGATCTCGAGAACACCGCCATGGCCCACTCCGGCGTGGCCGAGGCAGCGGTGATCGGCGCCTCGCACCCCAAATGGGCCGAGCGGCCGCTGCTCTGCGTGGTGCGCAAGCCCGGCGCCACGGTAGATCGCGGCGAACTGCTCGCGTTCTTCGAGGGCAAAGTGGCGAAGTGGTGGATCCCCGACGACGTGGTGTTCGTAGATGATCTACCGCACACCGCCACCGGCAAGCTGAGCAAGAAAGACCTGCGCGAGCGCATGAAAGACTACCGCTTCCCGGGGACCTGAGTCCGCGCGCTTTGCGCGGCCCCCGTCACATGATCACCGAGCCCTTGCAGGAGTACAGGCATGAGCGACTACAACCCCCCCGTCAACGAGATCGCCTTCGTACTCGAGGAGCACGCCCGCATGGCGGAGCTGGTCGCGCTGGGCTTCGATGAAGCCACTCCCGATCTGGTGCAGGCGATCCTTGAGGGCGCGGCTAGTCTTACTGCCGAGGCCATGGCGCCGCTCAACTGGCCCGGCGACCGCCAGGGCACGCGCGTGCAGGACCGGCAGGTGGTGGAGGCCGATGGCTTCAAGGAGGCCTACTGGCAGTACGTGGACGGAGGCTGGAACAGCGTGCCGTTTCCCGCGCAGTACGGCGGCCAGGGCCTGCCGGCGGCGCTCGCGACCGCAGTGCAGGAGATGGTGCAGTCGGCGAACCTCTCGTTCAGCTTGTGCCCGCTGCTCACGCAGGGCTCGATCGATGCCATCCTCGCCCACGCCAGCGACGCGTTGAAGGACACCTACCTGCCGAAGCTCATCTCGGGCGAGTGGACCGGCACCATGAATCTCACCGAGCCACAGGCAGGCTCCGATCTCTCGGTGGTGACCGCGCGCGCCGAGCGCGATGGCGAGGCCTACCGCGTGTTCGGCACCAAGATCTACATCACCTGGGGCGACCACGCGATGACCGACAACGTCATCCATCTGGTGCTCGCCCGACTCCCTGACGCGCCTCCCGGCGTGAAAGGCATCTCACTCTTCCTGGTGCCCAAGTACCTGGTGAACGCCGATGGCAGCATCGGCGCGCGCAACGATCTGTACCCCGTCTCGGTGGAGCACAAGCTCGGCATCAACGCGAGCCCCACCTGCGTGATGAGCTTCGGCGAGAACGGTGGTGCCACCGGCTGGCTGGTCGGTCGCGAGAACAACGGCCTCGCCTGCATGTTCACCATGATGAATCACGCGCGGCTCTCGGTTGGCCTGCAGGGCGTGGCGGTCTCGGAGCGTGCGCTGCAGCATGCCGCGCACTACGCACGCGAGCGCGTCCAGGGTGCGGCCGGCGGTTCGTCGGCACGGGTGACGATCATCAACCACCCCGATGTGCGCCGCATGCTGCTTACCATGAAAGCGCTCACCGAGGCCGGTCGTGCGCTCACGTATCTGGCCATGGGCAGCCACGACCGCGCCCACAACGCCACCGACGAAGGCGGCAACGCCTTCCACGAGGCCCGTCTTGCGCTGCTCACGCCGATCGTGAAGGGCTGGTGCACCGAGAACTCCATGGAGATCACCTCGATCGGCGTGCAGGTGCATGGCGGCATGGGTTTCATCGAGGAAACCGGCGCCGCGCAGTACATGCGCGACGCGCGCATCCTGCCGATCTACGAGGGCACCAACGGCATCCAGGCGATCGACCTCATCGGGCGCAAGTTCCTGCGTGACGGGGGCGAGGCGATGGCGGAACTGATCGACGAAATGCGTGGCGTGGCAGACGCGCTCTCGGCAAGTGCCGAGGCGACGCTGGGGCAGGCACTCGGTGCCGGCATCGACGCGCTTGCCCGCGCCGGCGCGTGGGTGCGTAACAACGCAGACGCCGAAGGCCGTACGGCGAACGCCTCCGCCTATCACTTCATGATGCTGGCCGGCACCGTGGCTGGCGGCTGGCAGATGGGCGTGGCGGCGCTGGCCGCGCACCGCAAGCTCGCTGCGGGCGAGGGCAACACGGCCTTCCTGCAGTCGAAGCTCGTGACGGCGCGCTTCTACGGCGAGCAGATCCTGCCGCGTGCGGGCATGCACGCGGCGGTCGCGATGACGCCGGCGGCGACGGTTATGGCGATGGAGGAGGGGATGTTCGGCTGATCAGGGCGCGCCGTCGCCGGGTTGCTCGTCGGCATTGCTGCGCGCCAGGGCTTCTGCGCCGAGTTTGCGCAGCATTTGTCCGCGGCGGCCCAGTTCGAGCGCGAGCAGGATTCGCTCTCTTGCCGAGTCGGGACCCCGACGCGGGGAGAAGGGTGCGCTCTTGCTGGGTTTTCGACCGGGGGGTTTGGTATCCATGGGCAGAGAGTGATGTGTGTCACCAAGGTCGTCAAGCAACCTCGCTGCGGCTCTCATCCCCCGCCCACCGCCCCACCGTCGCCGTAACCGCAACATCCCCCGTCACGTTCACCACGGTGCGCGCGATATCGGGGATGTTCTCCACGGCGAGCAGCAGCGGCAGCAGGTCAAGCGGCAGACCGAGCACCAGCCAGATCGGCGTGGCGGTGGTGTAGAAGGTGAGCTGCCCCGGCAGGCTCACCGAGGCCATGCTGGTCAGCACCGCCACCGTGACCGCGGTGGCCAGTTGCAACAGCGTGGGCTCGACCCCGTACAGGTGCGCGCCGTAGAGCGCCACCGCCAGGTTCACGCCGGGGCTCGAGAGCCGGAACACCGACACCGCGAGCGGCAGCACCAGGCTGGTCACCGACGCCGAGATGCCGAGCCCCTCGCGGCAGCCCTGCACCATCGCCGGTAGCGAGGCGAGCGAGGACTGCGTGCTCGCCGCCACCACCTGCGCCGGCAGTGCTGCGCGTGCGAAGCGCGCCAGCGACACGCGGGCGCCGAACATCGCCCCCGGGTATACGAGAAGCCCCATCGCTGCCATCAGCAGTACCAGCATCAGGATGTAGTGCAGCAGGGCTCCTGCTGCCTCCAGTCCGGTGCGCGAACCGAGCAGGAAGGCAAGCGCGAACACCCCGACCGGTGCGATGCGCAGCACCCAGTGCACGATCACGAGCAATGCGTCCGCCATCGCCTGAAAGAAGCCCACCAGTCGCGCGCGGGACTCCGGCTCGATGTGCGTGACGGCAAAGCCGAACGCCACCGCGAACACCACCAGCGGCAGCATCGCGCCCTCGGCGGCGGCCTGCACCGGATTCACTGGCACGATGCCCTGCCACCACTGCGCGCCCGCGCTCGCCACGGGCACTTCGCCGGCGCTCACACTGCGCAGGGCAGCCGCCGCACTTGCTGTAACCGGCCAGGCCTCGAGTATCAGCGGGAAGAGCAGTGCGGCCAGCGCGGCCGAGGCCGTGAGCAGCGCCACCATCAGGCCGAGTGCGCGGGCTGCGAGGCCTCCGGTGCTGGCGGTATCCGAGGCCGCGGCGATGCCCGTGACCACCAGCGCGAAGACGAGCGGCACGATGCTCATGCGCAGCGCGCTCAGCCACAGTCCACCGAGCGGATCGGCAATTCCCTGCGCAATAGGGAGCATATCGCCGCCCACGCTCCGCAGCAGGGCGCCGGCTGCAATCCCCAGCAGTAGCGCGAACAGGATTCGTAGCGTCGTACTCATGGGTGTTGTTTTGTTTTGTTTTGTTTTGACTGGACGTCCAGCTGCTCTTGGCCTGTGATATCAGCGCTGCGTTGCAGCCGGCGGCGGTGATGTTCAGGGACAGGGGTTTGGCCCGAGCCAACCCCCTGCCGCTCAGGGCAGGGTCTTGCGCCCCGTCACCATCGCACGGACCAGATTTTCCCGGTGCAGCACACTCGAGACCAGTACGCCCCCGATATGCAGGATGACAAGCGCCAGCGTGACATTGGCGAACACCTCGTGCACCTCCTCCCAGAAGTGCTTGCTGCCCACCTTGGCGTATCTGCCGTCATCGCGGAGTGATTCGCCGCGCATCAATGCAGCACCGGCGGCGATCGGGCCACGGCCCCGGTCGGCCGCAAAGAGGGTCATCCCGGTGCAGGCCGTTCCGGTCAGCGCGGCAAGTAGAAGAAAAACCATCAGCCCACCCGCGGGGTTGTGACCGAGGTAGTGCTTCGGCTGCCGTGCGCGCAGGCTTTTCAGGTATGCGGTCACATCACGCAGGGGGTAGATGAAGTCACGGAAGCGCGCGTGCGGTGTGCCGATGAAGCCCCACAGAATCCGGAAGCCGATCACGATCAGCACCCCGTAGCCCGCGGAGGTGTGGAGCCAGGTGGGGCTTCCCTCGGTGAAATAGGCCGTGAAGAACAGCGTCGCGAGCATCCAGTGGCCGAAGCGCACCACCAGATCCCACACGCGAACGGTCTGACTCATAAAGGTATTCTCCATTCCGGGCCAGTTGCAGGCACAGGTTGACAGCCTAACAGAGTGGCATTTGAACCCGCGGCAGCCCCTCGCGTCCTGCGGCAGATCATGTCCGATGCAGATCCCGCCTTCGCCGGGGGTATGGCCTCGGGCGCCTCGGTCGGGGCACACTCGCGCCTTCGCGTCCTTCCCGCCGAACGGGTCACAGCAAACGGAGGTTCTCCATGTTCGATTACCGCAAATTCTATATCGATGGCGCCTGGGTCGATCCCGCCGTGCCGCGTGATCTCGACGTGATCGATCCGGCCACCGAGCAGGCCGTAGGCGTGATATCGCTGGGCGCGGGTGCCGATGTCGACCGCGCCGTGGCCGCCGCACAGCGTGCCTTCCCGGCGTGGTCCAGAACCAGCCGCGAGGAACGCCTGGCGATCCTCGAGCGGGCGCTGGCGATCTACATGCGTCGCAGCGAAGAAGTCGGTCGTGCCATCGCCCACGAAATGGGTGCGCCCTGGTGGCTCGCCAAGGGTTCGCAGGCCGGCTGCGGCACGGGCCACCTTGCCACCGCGGTGGAGGTGCTGAAGAACTTTGTGTTCGAGGAGCAGCGTGGTCGTACGCGCGTGGTGTACGAAGCCGTGGGCGTCTGCGCCCTGATCACCCCGTGGAACTGGCCGATCAACCAGATCGCCTGCAAGGTGGCGCCAGCGCTTGCCACCGGCTGCACCATGGTGCTCAAGCCGAGCGAGATCGCGCCGCTGTCTGGGTATCTGTTTGCCGAGATCCTCCACGAGGCGGGCGTGCCGGCTGGCGTTTTCAACCTCGTGAACGGTGACGGGCCCGACGTAGGCGCGCCGTTGAGCGCGCACCCGGGTATCGACATGGTCTCGTTCACCGGCTCCACCCGCGCCGGCGCGCTGATCGCCAAGGCGGCCGCCGACAGCGTGAAGCGGGTCACGCAGGAACTGGGCGGCAAATCGCCCAATATCATTCTCGATTTTCCCGGTTTCGCCGATGCGGTGTTCGCGGGCGCGCGCGCC
>CAJADV010000115.1 GCA_903938575.1 uncultured Gammaproteobacteria bacterium | reverse complement strand
TGGTAGCGCGTGCTCGTGCCCGTGCCGATCACGCTAAGGCTCACCGTGCTCGACACACCCCAGCGCGCATCGTTGAACGCCCCGCCCGTGGTGACGGCACCGCGCGAGTTGTAAGTGCGCAGCAGCGAGTAGTCATCCCCGCGGCTCGGCAGGTACGCGTCCTGGTGCGCGTACAGCAGGTAGCCGCTCGCCACGTTGACGAACAGCGCATCCCCGTTGTCGGTGGTTGCCGTGCTGGTCTGGTCGTTGCGCCCGAGGAGCGGCTGGGAGCTGTCGAGAAGGCCCGTGGGGGCGCCGCCGATCAGAATGGTCATAGGGAGCTCTCCGAGAGCAAGCCGGTGCTGGCATCAGGACGCTAACGTATTGGTAGGTAGAAAGCTTTTCCCCTTGGGGCAAGATCCTGACTTTTTCTCTCGGCGGGCGCTGTGATTGGCTCTCAGCCACGCCCGCGACGCTACTGGTCGTGGGCCTGGGGCGCGCTTACACAGGAATGGCGCGCAGCGTTTGCTGGGGGCCGGGGATGAGAAATGGAAGACCTGACCCCGCCTTCCCTTCTTCCCGGGGCACGGGCAGCCTTTGCTGCCTGTACTTTCCACAGCCTTAAGCACATCATCCATTGATCATAAAACGACCCGGGGGAACCACACCGCGGGCAATGCAACGGAAACTCCCTCAATGAATTTTCGCCTGGCACAGTGGACGCTGCTCGTAAGCATCGTCGGCGCCTGCACCACGCTGGCGGCGGGTGAGCGAGCAATATCCAGTCTGGGCCGTATCGAACCGCATAACGGCGTGTACCGGCTCGCGGGCCCCTCGGAAATATCCGTTGTCTCGACTCTCACGGTGGAAGAGGGCGACCAGGTTGCCGCCGGGCAGGTCCTCGCGACCCTGGATACCCACGATCTGCGGACGGCCGAAGTCCGGCGGGCCGAGGTCGATCTGGAGCATGCGCGCCGCGTGCTCTCGCGCCAGGAGACGCTGAGGAACAACTCTTTCCAGTCCGAAGCCGCTTTTGACAAGGCCGGGCGCGACGTCCACCTGAAGCAAGCGGGCGTGGCCGCTGCCAAGGCGCGCCTCGCGCTGGCAAGCGTTCGCGCGCCCAGCAGCGGTGAAGTGCTGGCCATCCATGCCCGCGAGGGCGAGCGCATCGGCCCCGAAGGCCTGCTGGAGCTTGGCAGGACCGACCGCATGTACGCCGTGGCGGAAGTCTACGAGACCGATATAGGCCGCGTGGCACTCGGGCAGACTGCACGCATCACGAGCCTCTCGCTGCAGGGCACGTTGACGGGCAAAGTCGAGCGGATCGGGCACCTGGTGGCGCGCAACGAAGCACTGGGGCTCGACCCCGTGGCACGCATCGACTCGCGCATCGTCGAGGTGTTCATACTGCTCGATGATCCGAAGGCGGTCGCATCGCTCACCAACCTGCAGGTTGACGTCGAGATCGGCGGCTGATGGCGCGCGGCATCCCCTACGCATGGCTGCAGCTGTCGCACGACAAGCTGAAGCTGCTCGCGGCGGTGGGTGGCATCAGCTTTGCGATCATGCTGGTCTTCATGCAGCTCGGGTTGCGCGCAGCGCTGTTTGACAGCTCGGTGCGCCTCCACCGCACCATGGACTATGACCTGATCATGCTGAGCCCGCGCACGCCGTTCCTCAGCCAGAGCCGGAGCTTCCCCCGCAACCGCCTGCAGCAAGTGCTCGGTATTCCCGGGGTTGAGAGCGTCTCGCCCATGTACGTGGCGCAGGCCCGCTATTACTACGAGGGCTCCCCGGGAACACACCGCAACGCGCTGACCTTCGGCATCGACCCGCGTCGCCAGAAAATGCATCTCCCGGGCGTGCAGGAACAGCTGGCGCTGCTCGAGCGGCCCGATGTGGTGCTGATGGACAAGTTCTCGCGCTCCGAGTTCGGGCCTGCCGTGAGGGCGAGGGCAGCGGGAGAATCGATTGAGCTCCAGCTGAACGACCGTCACGTCACCGTCGTGGGCCTCTTCGCGCTGGGCACCTCCTTCGGCATCGACGGATCGATCATCACCTCTGACCTGAATTTTCAGCGCATCTTCCCGACCCGCGAGCCCGGAATGATTGAGCTCGGGCTGATCAGCCTGAAAGCCGGCGCCAACGTCGCAGCGGTGCAGGAGGCCATTCGCGCCGGGACGCCACGGGACGTGCTGGTGCTCACCGTCGCGGAATACGTGGCGCGCGAGATCGCCTACTGGAACGGCAGCACGCCGATCGGCTATGTGTTCAGCCTCGGGGCTGTCATCGGCGTTCTGGTCGGCCTGATCATCGTCTACCAGATACTGTTTTCGGATGTGCAGAGTCATCTCGCCGAATACGCCACGCTGAAGGCAATGGGCTATACGCAGGGCTTCTTGCGGAACCTGATATTCAAGGAGGCGGCGATCCTGTCGGTGCTCGGCTTCGTGCCGGCGCTCGGGCTGTCGATCCTGCTCTACGACCAGACGGCGCGCGCCACGCAACTGCCGATGACCATGACGCTGGAACGCGGGGGGATGGTGTTTGGCGTCACGCTTGCGATGTGTGCGCTCTCGGGACTGCTCGCCATACGCAAGCTGCAGGGCATCGACCCGGCCGAGGTGTTCTGATGCCCGAGTCACTGGTCGAGGTGCGCGACCTCTGCTTTGCGCGCCGTCAGGGCGGTCATGTGCAGCAGATTCTGCGCAATCTCACGCTCGAGCTTGCTGCAGGGGAAGTGGTGGTGCTGACAGGACCTTCAGGATCCGGCAAGAGCACGCTGCTCACCATTGCCGGGGGCTTGCGCTCCGCAACCGAGGGCAGCGTGCGCGTGCTCGGCACCGAGGTGGTGAACTCGCGCGAGCGCGACCGGGTGGCGCTGCGCCGTCGCATAGGATTCATTTTCCAGCAGCACAACCTGGCGCCGGCGCTCACGGTGGCCCAGAACATCCAGATGGGGCTGCAGCTCTCGGGTGATCACCGCCGCAAGGATGCAAAGCAGCGGATCCAGCAGGCGGCGGAGGCCATCGGGCTGGGTGCTCACCTGCACAAGCTGCCGCGGCAGCTCTCCGGCGGACAACAACAGCGTGCGGGGATCGCACGCGCGCTGATCAACGAGCCCAAACTTGTGCTCGCCGACGAGCCCACCGCCTCGCTGGACCGGACCTCCGGCGAACTGGTGGTCGGGCTGTTCAACCAGCTGGCCGCAAGCGGCAGCGCCGTGGTGCTGGTCACCCACGACAAGCGCATCATCGAGCAGGCCGACCGCATCCTGATGATGGAGGAAGGCGTGCTGGTGCCCGCAGCCGATCGCATCATGAAGGACGTTAGTGGGAGCCTGCGCGCGCTGAGCGGAATCGACCCCAAGCGGCTCGGCCGCATGATGAGTTTTGGCCATGCACTGGCTCGGGTAGCGCTGGCAGACGGCAAGGTCGACAACGACGAGCGGCAGGCAATCGCCGATGCGCTGCGAGCGCGCAAGCTCTTCAGCGGCGCCGAGATCGAACTGATCGTCGATCTCGCGCTGGCGCAGGCACAGGCCTGGGAAGTGACCAGCAATTCGAGCGCGGAGCGGGAAGACCTTGCCGCCGCGCTCGAGGCCGTTGCGGCGGCCGATTCGGTGGTGAGCGATGCCGAGCGCGCGGTGATCGCAGAGCTGCTGGGGCGACGCTGAAGAGGCGGCCGGAAGTGCGGTCGCGCCAGCGCAACTCGAGAAATTGCCTATCGTGGCGCTGGGCACAGCGCCAGTCGATATCACTCGGGTAGACCTGAACCAGACACTCTTGTCAGCTCATCGGTTTCCCATACTTTTCCAGCAAAAGCCGCAGGCGTCAGTTCAGGCTCCTGCAACTGCAATACCTGTGGCAGTACCTGACGTGCCCGGGAGAGCAGGAGTTCCGCCCGCCCGGCGTCACCCCTGGCGAGCGCCGCACGCACCAGTTCGGCGTAGCGCTGGACTACGCGCCTCAGGCCCTGTTCGGCACCCGCATGGTTGGCGTCGATCGCCAGCACAGCGAGGTAGTTGGCCATGGCACTGTCGACGAAGGGCAGGGTCAATCGCAGTTCCGCGAGCGCCGTATCGCCGCGCTGCATCTGGACATTCAACTGCTCCAGAACCTTGGCATCACGAGGCGGCACCTCGGTTTCTGGCGGCACGACATCGACCGATGTATCGGGCCCGGCCACCGGCGCTACGGGTAACTCCGGGGCAACTACCGGCTGAGCGGAAAGTTCTGGCGCTGCTGTTGCCTGAATCGATGGCTCCGGCGCTGCCGCAGGTTGGACGGTTACCTCTGGCGCCACGGTGGACTCGATCGATACCTCCGGCGCTGCCGCAGGCAGCGGGGCGGCCTGCATGGATTCGGCTGCGGGCGGCGGGGCGAAGACTTCGGGCTCTGCGAGCTGCGCAGTGCGCGCGATCTCTACGGGTTCGGGTTGGTCCATGGCACTCGTGATGGAGCGCGGTGCAGCGGCTGTCTCGGCTTTCTCGTTGGCATCGACACGTGCCGCCCCGGCCGGTGACTGTTCATGCAGGAGCAGCGGACGAGCAAAGGTCATTGCCCTTTCCAGAGCCTGCCGAGCGATCTGCGGATAAAAAAACGACAGTGTCGTGATGCCTGCCAGCAACGCCAGCCCCAGCGTGACTGCCAACCACCTGCGCGAGCCTTGTCTGGTCGCAGTCGAGGCCGCATCAACTGCGGCCACGCGCGGCAAAGCGGCCGGTTCCTCGATGCGCGTCGGCACCTCGGGGAGCTGCTCGGGTTCAATGACGAGCACGGGTTCGATCACGGGCTCGGGCTCTATCACGGGCTCGGGTTCGATCAGCGGTTCGGGTTCGTCGACGCCTGCAAGCGGCACCTGCCGTTCGCAATCTTCGCCGCTCGCATCAACGAGAATCGAGGGCAGCAACTGTGCCGGCGATGTGGCGTCGGCGCTTGCATCCGGAAAGCTCATTTCCGACACCGCAAACACGTGGCGGGCAAATGCGGCATCCAGGATGCAACGCTGCTCCTCGCTCATTGCCAAGAGCAAACACCGCTGCGCGAGGGCATTCTGAAGGCGTAGCTGCCATGATTCCTGAGACGCGGGATCGCTCTCGACGGGCGCCCCCAGCCCCGCCGCGCCCGGCTCGGAATCCGGCAACGCAAGATCGGCGCAAATGCTCTCGATAATCGCTTTCTGCCGCGGGCATGTGCGGCGCAGTAACGCCAGGTTTGCCACCTGCCGCTGCTCGGAGTCTTCCTCGAAGGCTGCATCAAACAGACCGTCGTAAAAATCGGCGAATACCTGTTTCAGCATCCGACCCAGCGTGGCGCTGTCAGGGCAACTCATCGCCACAGCCGACTCCGGGTCAGGGGCAGACGTGGTTTCTGATACAGACATTCGATGGATACAGCCAGACTCGGATGCATTGACGCACTTACCTTGGACGATACGCCAGCAATGCCACGGGGCCGGAGCATCAGGCGCACTTCTCTACCAGACAGGCCGCAGATTAACGCCCGCCTTCCATCAGGGCCATCCTCCCACATCAAATTTTCACGCGTCGACACCGAACAAGCCCACCTCGGCGCATGCAACTGCCGGCAGCCCGCCGGGCGCCGCTTCTTTCACGCACTCAAGAGATGCGTGAGTGGATTGCGGCGCTCGAGCAGGGTTGACAAGATAGTCTCGACACCCAAGTGTGCATCGCAACCTTTCCAAGGCTACGCTCATGCGAAATCCGCAACGCACCCTCGCAACGCTGGCGCTCGGACTGACCGGAATCAGCGCGCTGACGGGCGCACAGGCCAATAACACGGCCGCGCAGCAGGCGGCCGCCCAACCGGGGGAAATGGTAGTCACTGCAACCAAGCGCGAGGCCCGCATTTACGATGTGCCGATGGCCATCAGTGCGTTCAGCGCAAAGAACCTCGAACTGGCCGGGATTGGCGATCTGGTCGACATCGGCAAGTTCGTCCCCAATCTGAATGTCACCGAGTATTCCGCGGGGCACACGGCGTCGGTTAACCCCTTCATCCGCGGCATCGGTCTGCAGGATCATCTGATCACCACCGACCCCGGCGTTGGAGTCTACGTCGATGGCGTCTACCTCGGCCGACAGGTTGGTCAGAACTGGAGCCTGTCCAACATCGAGCGCGTCGAAGTGCTGCGCGGACCGCAAGGCACCCTGTACGGACGCAACTCGATCGGCGGCGCAATCAACCTGATCACCCGTCAGCCCGGCGATGAGCAAAGCGGCAGGGTGACGCTGGAGGCCGGGTCGCGCGGGCGATTCAACGGCGATTTCTACCTGAACACGCGCCTGAGCGAGCAGTGGGCACTGTCGGTCAACGGCGCCCACAAACAGCGCGACGGTCTGGGCGAGTTCCTGCTGCTGGACCATCCGCGCAAGGAAGTGGGTGAACTCGCGGACGATTCTGCTCGCGTAGCGCTGAAATGGACGCCTGGCGAGCGCTTTTCGCTGCTGCTGGTCGGCGATGGCAACAAGGGCGACAACGGACTGCGACCGTACACCACGCTGATCGACCAACTGCCCAACGGCGCGCTCTATCGCGCCGGGTTCCGCAACGCGGATATCGCCGCCGACCCCTACGACAACAACACCGCTCAGGCGGATCTGACCGCAGTCACCAATTCCTCGCATGGCGTCGCGCTGACAGCGGAATGGGCGATCTCGGATTACCTCAGCAGCAAGCTCATTTACAGCGACCGCCATTCAGAATACGAGGCCGGTCTGGATGATGATGGCCTGTTTGAAAATTATCTGGCGTTTCCCGAGGATGGCGAGGCGGACCAAACATCCGCCGAGTTCCAGCTGCGCGGCATTTACGACCGCTGGGATTTTGTCGCAGGCCTGTATTATTTCGAAGAGGACGGCGCCAATGTTCAGGATCCGAACGTATTCCTCGGCGACCCAGGCACCTATTACCTGGATCAATCGGTCAGCAGCACAGCCATCTACGGAAACCTGGGGTACCAGCTGACCGAGCGCCTGCGCCTGGCCGGCGGCCTGCGTTTCACGCGGGACGAAAAAGACGCCTTCGTCGACATCAACAACTTCATCTCCGCGCACGGTGCCCGCGACTGGTCAGAAACCAGTTGGGAGTTCTCCGGTGTCTATGCTTTGAGCGAGCGTATGAGCCTGTATGGCTCGCTGCAAAACGGCTACCAGTCCGGGCAGTTCCCACCGCGCGCCTATTGCCTGTTCGGCGACCTGCAGATCGGCGAACCTGGCAACCTCAGCGCCGACAACTGCTTCGTGGCCGGCGACAACGTCACTGCCCAGAACTACGAAGTCGGACTCAAGGGCCGCCCGCTCGAGCAACTCAGCATGAGCCTGGGGCTGTTTTACACCCAATATCAAGATCTGCCCTACCAGGTAAACACGAGTTCGGGCGTCGGCTTTGATACACGCAATATCATCGTCGACCAGGATTCAGCGGGGGTTGAGTGGGAGAGCACGCTGCTGCTGGGGGAGCGTTTCCGGGTGCATGCCTCGCTGGGATACATCCACGTAGACGTGGATGACCCGGTCGCGGTGGCACCGCTGACACCCGAATGGACTGCCTCGATCAGCCCCGAGTACACCATCCCGCTCGCTGATGGCGGGCGACTGCTGCTACGCGCCGACTGGTCGTACCGCGACGAGATGTACGGCGAACCCACCCCCGACGCAGGTCGCTTCACAGGCATCGATTCACGCAGCCTGCTGAACCTTGATGCGACCTACACCCCGGCTGCAGGAAACTGGACCCTGAGTGCTTATGGACGCAATGTCACGGATGAGCGCTATGACCAAGGACGCCTGAATACCGGCGATTATGTGCTGGTCATGCTCAGCAACGACGCCAGCGAGTTCGGCTTGCGCGCCACCTATGATTTCGGTTTTTGACGCCGCGTTCCTCGGCCAGAGGATCAACAGCCACGCGAGACCGATCGCAGCGCCGTCCAGCGGCTGATATGGCCCGCGAGGATGTCAGCCACTGGCAGGCGCGCGCCGAGGCGGTAGAGGTTCCAGTAGTGGCCTTCCAGCGTACGGTTGACCAGCAGGGTCCCGGGGGCCGGTTGCAGGCTGCCGAGGGCGGCCATCAGCGGCGGGAGCAGTTCCATCAATTGCTGGTGCATGGCCGCGCCGCGGAAGTCCCAGTGCGCGCCCGGTTGCAGCAGCGGATGCAACAGTTTGTGAATGCGCGCGTACAGGGCATGCGGTGCCGGACTGTCGGTCTGGCGCCCGCCGAGTGCCTGGAAGGCCGGCTCCAGTGCATCGCTGCGTGGCCCGCGCAGGGCGGCAAACAGCTGCACATAGGCATCGAGCAGCGCCGGCTCGACTGGGTACACGGCACCGAAGTCATACACCACCAGCTCGCCTGAATCGGTCCAGGCCAGATTGCCGGGGTGCGGATCGGCGTGCAGCAGACCGAGGCCGAACACCTGCTCGCACAACCAGTCGCACAGGCGCAGGGCCAGGCGTTCATGCACGGCGGTCGGGGCGCGTCCGACCTCGTCCATTGCATGCCCGGGCACCTCGTGTAGCACCAGCACGCCGGGGCGGCACAACTCGGGTACGGGCTGCGGCAGGCGCAGCCCCGGCCAGCCGTCAAAGTGGTTGCAGAAGCGCTGCAGGCTGATCTGCTCGGCGTGGTAATCGAGTTCCGCCTGGATGCTGCCGTG
Source organism: uncultured Gammaproteobacteria bacterium (assembly GCA_903938575.1). Classification (GTDB taxonomy): domain Bacteria; phylum Pseudomonadota; class Gammaproteobacteria; order Pseudomonadales; family UBA5518; genus UBA5518. The sequence goes on along the minus strand of CAJADV010000115.1, from coordinate 1,700 downwards.
CAGTTCGTTGTAGAGCGCTTCCAACTGTTCGGCCGGCGCGCGGAACAAGCGGCCCAGAGGCAGCAGGCGACGCAACTGCTTGAGATCGGCAGCGCAGATCTCACGGATGCCCGGGTACTGGATCTTCAGCACCAAGGCCCGGCCCCGGGCGTCGCGGGCGCGGTGAACCTGCCCCAACGACGCGGCGGCGCAGGGCTCGGTCTCGACAGGCTGGAACAGCTGGTGCAGCTGGCCGCAGTAGAGCTGCTGCAAGTGCTCTTCCAGGGCGCTGAAGGGCAAGGCCGGGACTTGGTTCTGCAGGCGCGCAAGAGCCTCGCGGATCGGCTCGGGCAGTACCCCCTGCCACTGCGAGGCTTGCTGGCCGAGCTTGAGCACCGGGCCTTTCATCTGCCCCAGCACATCGCCGAGCAGATCGCCCACCGGTTGCCAATCGAGACCCGCATTGCCGGGCTTAAGGCCCTGCAGCATGAGATTGCCGGCGATGCGCGCGCCGGTGCTGCCCAGACGCAGGAAACGGCCCAGGGCGGAAACACGAGGTGGCCATGAACGCGGCATGCTGCTGGTCTGTGACAGGGCAAAGACCGATCATGGGCCCACTTGCCGGTGCCGCCAAGGCGAGAACGTTCTACGGCGCTTGCAACCCGGAACGGGTGCACCCGGCGTACCTGAGGCTACGTATGCTGATCGTCGAGAACCTGCACAAGTCCTTCGCCACCGCTCAGGGCAAGCTGGCGGTGTTGCGTGGCGTAGATCTGCAATTGCCGGGCGGCAGCAGTCTGGCGCTGATGGGTGAGTCCGGCAGCGGCAAGAGCACCTTGTTGCATCTGGTCGCCGGTCTGGAACGGCCTGACAGCGGGCGGATCCTGGTCGAGGGCGTGCCGCTCGAGGGGCGCGGCGAGGCCGAACTGGCACGCTGGCGCCGCGAGGGGATCGGGCTGGTGTTCCAGCAGTACAACCTCATCAGCAGCTTGAGCGTGGCGGCCAATCTGGCGTTTCAGGCGCGTCTGGCCGCCCGCCATGATCCCGCGTGGGTCAGCTATCTGGCCGAGCGCCTTGGCCTGACACCGCTGTTGCAGCGCTACCCGGAACAGCTCTCCGGCGGCCAGCAACAGCGTGTGGCCATAGGCCGGGCCCTGGCCGCACGACCGTTGCTGGTGCTGGCCGATGAACCCACCGGCAGCCTGGACGAGTCGAGCAGCGATGTGGTGCTCGACCTGCTCCTGCAACTGGTCGGCGAGGCGGGCAGCAGTCTGCTCCTGGTCACCCACAGCGCACGTCTGGCGGCCCGCCTGGAACACCGCCTCTACCTGCACCTTGGCCAGGTCGCAGCAGCGCAGGCCTGATGGGCATGCTACGCATCAGCCTCGAGGCGCTGCTCAGCCACTGGCGCCGCCATCCGCTGCAGTTCTTCAGCATCCTCACCGGCTTGTGGCTCGCTACCGCGCTGTGGACCGGGGTACAGGCGCTGAACACTCAGGCGCGGGCCGACTACGCCCGCGCCAGTGCCGTGCTGGCAGGCCCCGCTCAGGCGCAGCTGTTGCCGCGCAGGGGTCCACGTTTTGCCCAGACCGCCTATGTGCAGCTGCGCCGCAGCGGATGGCCGGTGTCGCCGGTGCTGGAGGGACGCCTGCGTTTCGCGGGCGAGGAGCCGTTGTCCGTGCAACTGCTGGGCATCGAGCCGCTCAGCCTGCCACGCGCGA
>CAJADV010000114.1 GCA_903938575.1 uncultured Gammaproteobacteria bacterium | reverse complement strand
GCGGCTGGCAGCAGGATCTGGTGGTGGTGGAGCGTCAGGGGATAAACGACTTCAGCGAGCGCAAGGTGCTGGGGGTGCGTTTCGTGCCGCTGCGGGGGTACGATTGAACACATCAAAGGCTGCTCTGCGCAGGGCTGTTAGCCGGCGCAAACGCTTGCCCCATGGCAGGGTACCGGGGCTATGATGCCGCTCATGGATCAGGAACTTATCCGTCTCGCCGCACAGGCGCCCACGACCACCGAGCATCGACGGCCAGCGCAACGCGCTGGTGCACCGGATGATTTCGGCGCGCAGGTGGCGGCGTTCTATCCCTACGCCCAGCAGCCCGCAGAACCTGCCCTCCGAGCGGGCAGCACCGAGCAGCGACAGCGCACGGCAAGCGTGGGTGCCAGCAGCGGCCTCGGCCGGCGCCGTCAGCCCCGCGACGAATAAGTCTCAGGCCGTCAGCCGGTCGCGCAAGATCTGGAGTTCACGCTCTCCCAGCCCGAAAGCCGATTGCAGAAACGCCTCTCTGCTGCCGTGCCGTACCCGGATCTCGTCCAGGGCCGCGCGGATGTAAGGGGCCCGCGCCTCCATCATCGGCATCATCAGTTCAACATCAAAACGCCCGCCTGGCGGCACGTACTTGTGACGCACCCGCTCCAGTTCGCGCTGGATGGGGAAGTACCTCATCGAGAGCGCGTAGTCCTCGACCACCGTCTCCTCATCCACGCCGAGCGCCGAGAGGATCATCGCTGCACCGAAGCCGGTGCGATCCTTGCCCGCTGCGCAGTTGATCATGAAGGCGCCCTCTTCATGCTCAAGCAGGTACTCGAACATGCGCCGGAACGGCTCGGTGTTGTTGCTGACGAAGTCGCGGTTTATCGCGACCATGAAATCCACCATGTCCTGTGGCCTGGCATCGCCCGAGGCGATGCGCTGGTAGAACGAGATGGCGCTGCCGGGGGTGAGCGACAGGCCTGCGATAGTGATGGAGGCGGGCAGACCATTGGGTTCCATGGCGCGCTCTTCGTCACGGCGAAAATCGCAGCAGAGCCGGATATCCAGCGTCTCCAGCTGCTGTCGGTCCGGATCGGTGAGCGCCGATGAATGACCCGAGCGATAGAGCTGCCCCCAGCGCACCCGCCGTCCATCAGCCGTAGGGTAGCCGCCAAGATCGCGAAAATTGGTGCCACCCTGGAGCTGCACATCACGCTGCGCGGCTATGACGGACTCGCCGCTGGCGGGCTCCAGGTGAAAGTAATAGCGCTCGCCTGCCGGCAATACGAGTTCTGCGCCCGGCAACGCCGCCTCGAGCAGCGGATCGGCCTGCGCCGCACGGGCGGCATCGGTATGGACGCGCACACGCACCGGTGCGCTGGCGAAAGACTCGGTCCAGTCAAGGCGGTACGCGCCGTCGGGGGTTCTGTCGATGCTGACCGGAAACGCCTTGCTCATGCCGCCCTCTATGCTTCGCTGATGAAACGCGCCCGCAAGACCGCGCCGGCGCCATGATATCTGTCCCGGCAGTACGACGTTGTGACGGCAAGGTCATGCGCGTGCACGGCAGCGGGTTACAGACACGGAAGGGCGGTATAGCATGCTGACTCACACATAACGAGGATCAGACCATGGACAGTTACCGCGCCATCGAGAACCTGCTCTACCGCTACGCCGAATTGATCGACCTGGGCGATCTGCCACGCATGGCCGCTCTGTTCGAGCACGCCGAAATCCTGGCCCCGGCGGAAGGCTCAAGCGTCAAAGGCACAGACAGCGTACTCGCCATGTACAACGCCTCGACCCGCCTGTACCCCGAAACAGGTACGCCGTGCACCAAGCACGTCACCACCAACGCGATCATCGAGGTCGATGAGGCCGCGGGCAGCGCCACTTCGCGCTCGTATTTCACGGTGTTTCAGGCCACCGGCGAGTTGGCGCTGCAGCCGATCATCGCCGGCCGCTACCACGACAGCTTTGAGCGGGCAGACGGTGCCTGGCGCTTCCGCACGCGGCGGATGTTCGTGGATCTGTGGGGAGACTTGAGCAAGCACCTGCTCTACGACGCCGCAACCATCAAACCATAATTTCCCCGAAGGCTGCGGCTGCATCAGCCGTTCGCCTCCGGCGTGACGGGTCCGGGGTGCCACGCTCAAAGAGGCGTGGGCACCACCAGCGTGGGCATCGACTCGGGCATGCCGCCCACGGATACCGCGATCTTGGAAAAACCCATGAAAAGCGCCAATGCGGCGGTGAGTTCCACCACCTGGGCGGGCGTGAACTCCCGGAGCATCTCTTGCTGCAGGTCGGGCTTGTGCTTCAAGGACTGCGGATCCTTCAGGAACACGTCCGCGTAGCGGATGATCAGCTTGGAGCGCGCGTCCAGCGTGCTGTCCTCGAAGGCATCGTTGATCTGCTCGACCTTGTCTTCGGTGAGACCGTCGTCGCGCGCCTGTGAGAAACGCGCATTGCGG
>CAJADV010000113.1 GCA_903938575.1 uncultured Gammaproteobacteria bacterium | reverse complement strand
GCTCCAGCGCCGGGGCGTCGAGGCGATGCGTGCCGTGCGCGGGTCCACGGGGGCGCATCTGGTGCTGGTCGCGTCCGAGGGTGGCGACGCGCGAGCGCTCCCTGCGCTGGAACCCCGCGTCGGGTCGCGCTGGCTCGGGGTGAAGCGTGTAGTAGACATCACCTGTGCGGGCATGATGCTTTTGCTGCTCTCGCCGGTCATGTTCGCGGTTGCGCTGTGTGTGTCTACCTCGGGTCAGCCGATTCTGTTCCGCCAGTCGAGGGTAGGGCGCAATGGCAGGACCTTCAAACTCGTGAAGTTCCGCACCATGGTTCCCGACGCTGAGGCGCGGCTCGAGGCAGTGCTTCGCCAGGACCCGGCGCGGCAGGAGGAGTGGATCCGGACCCAGAAATTGCAGAACGACCCCCGCATCACGGTGGTCGGCTCTTTCCTGCGCCACAGCAGTCTCGATGAACTCCCGCAGCTGTTTAATGTACTGGCGGGCGACATGAGCCTCGTCGGTCCGCGTCCGGTCATTCCTGAGGAGCTCGCCCGTTACGGGGCCTCCGCCCGCTGGTACACGGCGGTGAAGCCGGGCGTCACGGGGCTGTGGCAAGTGAGTGGTCGCAATGACACCTGCTACACCCGGCGCGTAGCCCTTGACGTTCACTATGTGCGCTCGCAAAAGCTCTGGCTCGACGCCTTCATCCTTCTGAAGACGGTGTATGTCGTGCTCCTCGGCAAGGGTGCGCACTGAGCGTCAATGCAACCCCGCTGTAACACGGTGAGGCCTCGGGGCGATGTTGCGACCATTACGGCCATAAATCCGTAACAAAGCGGCCCGATGATGCGGTTCCGGGGCGCTGGCGGCATGCGGTAAAAACTCCACCCGTTTCCTGCAGCAGTTTGCCTCTCATTGTTCTCGCCGCTCCGGTTGGCGAGGGCGGTTGTAGTCGTACCGCCCGGTATCGACAGGCAGCATCAGGAACACACAGGACTGCATCCGGTGGGCAAGTCAGGCGTTCGGCTCGAGGCAACCAGTACGCGCCTGCGATGGTCGTTCGCCGCGTGCATTGCCGCACTGTTTTCCGCTGTGGTTGCAGCGGCGCCGGTCGAGCCGGTGACACCGCCTGCCGAAGCGCCGCAAACGGTGGATGTCTGGGAGTTCGTGGTCGACGGCAACACGGTGTTGGACGACGAGACCATTGAAGCCGTTCTCGCGCCGTTCATGGGGCCATCGCGCACGGCTGATGATGTCGACAAGGCCAGACAGGCGCTGGAGGAGTCCTATCGTGACAAGGGCTACAAGACCGTGGCAGTCAGCATTCCCCGACAGAGCGCCGCCGATGGTGTGGTGCAATTCCAGGTGCAGGAGTCGAGGGTTGGCCACTTGAAGGTCATGGGCTCCCGCTACCACTCGATCGACCGCATTCTGGAAAGTGCGCCGGCTCTGGCCGAGGGCAAGGTGCCTGATTTCGATGAGGTGCAAAAGGATCTTGTAGCGCTCAACCAGCAAGCCGACCGACGTGTCACGCCAGCGCTGAAAGCGGGCACGCGCCCCGGCACGGTCGATGTTGATCTCGTCGTGGAGGATTCCCTGCCGCTGCACGGCTGGGTAGAGCTGAACAACCGCTACAGCCAGGACACCAGCGAGCTGCGTTCACTCACGAGTCTGTCCTATGACAATTTGTTCCAGCGCGGCCACAGTTTTTCGCTGTCGTTCCAGACCGCGCCGCAGAATCCCGACGACGCCAAGGTCATGTTCGGCACCTACCTCGCCCGGCTCGGGTCCAGCCCCTGGAGCGTTCTGCTGAACACCCTGAAGACCGACAGCGCTGTGTCGACGGTCGGAGGCATAAACGTGCTGGGCAGCGGCTCGAGTGTGAGCCTCACAGGCATACGCCAGCTCGAGGGTCCGGAAAACTTCTACCCGTCTGTATCGGTGGGAGTCGGGTACAAGGATTTCGACACCACCACGCTGCTCGGCACGGCCGATTTCGAGACGCCGGTGAAGTACTTCCCCGTCACGCTCGGCTACTCATTGCTTTATCGCGGTGCGAGCGATCTCGCCCAATTCGATGCTGCGCTCACGTTTGCTTCCCCGCAGCTCGGTAGCGACACCGAGACCATCCAGCTCAACCGCTTCTCAGCGCGCGGGCAGATGTTCTACCTGCGCGCGAGCGTTTCCGATACCCATGACTTCAGCAACGGAGCCCAGGCTTTTGCGCGGATCTCCGGTCAAGTCACCGATCAGCCCCTCATCTCGAACGAGCAGATCAGCGCTGGCGGCATGGACACGGCGCGCGGCTATCTGGAGGCCGAGGCGATCGGCGACTACGGCCTGACGGGCACGCTTGAACTGCGCAGCCCCCCAATCGGCGAGAGTCTGCGCATCGGCGGCATGGTGCCGCTACAGGGCTTCCGCTTTTTTGTTTTTGCCGATGCCGCCCACCTGCGCCTACAGGGGCCGCTGCCCGACAGCAGCACCCCGTCAAGCACCGATCTCCTCAGCGTGGGAGCGGGGCTGAATCTGCAGTTGTTCCAGTACCTGAACGGCGTTCTCGACTGGGCTCGCGCCATCGAGGACGGGCCGTCGACCGCAGGTGGCGCCGATCGTGTCCTGTTCCGTGTCTGGACGTCTTTCTGAGGAATCACTATGTCCTGCGTAGCACCCCTGGTGATTGATCGTGTCCGGCCACGCCGAGACCTCGTGGGGCGATTGATGGCCCTGATCGTGGCGCTTGGTTTGATGGCAACGCCGGGCACCGCTCTCGCGTGGTGGAATCCCGACTGGTCCTTTCGCAAGGAGATAACCGTAACGGCGCCCGCGGACCTGCCTGCGGGAACGGCGCTCAGTGATGTCCCGGTGCTGATCCGCCTGCACGAGGGCGTATTGTCGTTCCCGGATGTCGCCGCTGATGGTGCCGACCTCCGCTTCACCTCGGAAGACGACAAGACGCCTTTCAAATACCACATCGAGAAGTTCGACGCGGTATTCAACATGGGTTTCGTCTGGGTGCAGGTCCCGCAGCTGCAGGCTGGCACGCCGCTGAAGATCTGGATGTACTACGGCAACGCCGACGTGGGCAGTGGCAGCGAGCCTGCCGAGACATTCGATTCCAGCCAGACGTTGGTCTATCACCTGGGTGAGGTGGGCGCAGCTGCAGCCGATGCCTCGGCCTACAAGAATGACTCAGCCTCTCCTTTCACCTCGCTCGAAGGCGGCCTGATAGGCGGTGCCGCGACATTCGACGGTAAGACGGCGCTTGCGCTGCCTGGCTCGCAGTCGCTCCAGGTAGAGGCGGCCGGTGCAACGACCGTGTCGATGTGGATCAAGCCGGCTGCTCCCGGTTCGACTGGCGTGCTTTATTCGCGCCGCGACACCACGGGCAGTCTCGAGCTCGGGCTTGCCGCCGGTGCTCCCTACGTCGAGTTGTCAGACGGTACTGGCGCAGTGGCGCGCAGCGATCCGGCTGCGGCCATCCCCGACACCGAGTGGCACCATGTTGCGCTCGTGGCGAGTGATCAGGCGATCACGCTCTACGTTGACGGGACGGCAGGCCCGGTGCTTGCCTATCCCGTGCCCGCACTCGCGGCAGCCGCCACGCTGGGCGGTCGCATTGACGCACCCGGCGCGCCGGTGACGGCAGGCTTCACGGGGGATATCGATGAGTTCGGCATCGCCAAACTCGCGCGCTCGCCGGCCCTGATCGGCGTTGCCGCAGGCAACCAGGGTCCCAGCGACCAGATGATCGAGTTCGGCGCGGACGAGGGCCAATCACATTCCGGTTACATCGGGATCATTCTCTCCTCGCTCACCGTCGACGGCTGGGCGGTGATCGTGATCTGCATAATCATGATGGTCATCAGCTGGTGGGTCATGTGGGTCAAGGGTGCCCAAGGCTCCAAGGTCGCCAAGTCCAACGCCCTCTTCGTGCAGATGTTCCGCGAGAGCGGTGGCGATTTTCTGGTGCTCGAGAAACTCACGGCCAAGGAAGCCAAGGGTGTGGCGGGCGCCAGGAGTGCCGCGAGTACCCAAAGCGCCGCTAGCACTAAAAGTGCCGCTAGCACAAAAAGCACTGCTAACGCCAAAAGCGCTGCGAGCACCAAGGGTGCCAAGGCTGCCAAAGGTGGCAAGCTCACCTCCGCAGAGAGCGCTCTGCTGCAGACCTCCCCGTTGTTGCACATCTTCCGGGATGGTCTGGATGAAATGCGCCAGCGGCTCGCGGTCGACAGCGAGGGAAGGCTCGCCGGATATCTGTCGGCGCAATCCATTGCATCCATCCGTGCCGTCATTGACGCCCGCTTCGTCCGCGAGATGCAGTCGCTAGGCAGCATGCTGGTGCTGCTCACCATCGCTATTTCCGGCGGACCGTTCATCGGACTGCTGGGCACAGTGGTCGGGGTGATGATCACCTTCGCCGGTGTGGCAGCGGCCGGTGACGTCAACATCAACGCGATCGCGCCCGGCATCTCGGCGGCGCTGGCGGCCACCGTAACCGGACTCATGGTCGCGATCCCCGCGCTGTTTGGATACAACTACCTGATCACCCGCAACAAGGAAACCATCGCGCAGATGCAGGTGTTCATTGACACCTTGGTCACGCGCATGGCCGAGACACACTGCGATCCATCCGCCGCCCCTGTG
>CAJADV010000112.1 GCA_903938575.1 uncultured Gammaproteobacteria bacterium | reverse complement strand
TGCCTTCGAAACCGTGTTTCTGCAGGCAGCGAAACGTGGCTTCGACGAGCAGTGCGCGGCGCTGGGCCGGCTCCATGCGGTTGAATCGTGCCTCGCGCTTGCCTGTCACGGCTGGCGGTGTGGGCATGGGCGTCAGTTGTCGTAACCGTAGGAGGAGTTGGCGAGGTTCTCGAAGCGCGTGAATTCACGCACGAAGGCAAGCCGGACGGTGCCGATGGGGCCGTTACGCTGCTTGCCGATGATGATCTCGGCCACGCCCTTGTCGGGGGTTTCCTCGTTGTAGACCTCGTCGCGGTAGATGAACGCGATGACGTCGGCGTCCTGCTCGATGGAGCCGGATTCACGCAGATCCGACATCACCGGGCGCTTGTTGGGGCGCTGCTCCAGCGAGCGGTTCAGCTGCGAGAGCGCAATCACCGGACAGTTGAATTCCTTGGCGATGGCCTTGAGGCTCCGGGAGATCTCCGAGACCTCGTTCACGCGGCCCTCGTCGGAGCCGGGCACCTGCATGAGCTGCAGGTAATCGACCATGATCATGGCGAGATCCCCGTGCTCGCGGCGCAACCGCCGGGCGCGGGAGCGCAGCTCCGCGGGTGAGATCGCGGCGGTGTCATCGATGAAGAGCTTGCGATCGCGCAGTGCTGCCACCGCCGAGGCAAGGCGCGTCCAGTCATCTTGTACCAGTTGTCCGTTGCGCAGACGCTGCTGGTCGATGCGACCCATCGAGGCGAGCATCCGCACGATCAGCGATTCGGCCGGCATTTCCAGGCTGAACACCACCACGGGTTTGTCTTGCCGCAGCAGCGCGTTCTCCACGAGGTTCATGGCAAAGGCTGTCTTGCCCATCGACGGTCGGCCCGCCACGATCACCAGATCCGCGCGCTGCAGACCCGAGGTGCGGTTGTCGAGGTCGATATAACCCGTGCTGAGACCGGTGATGGAGCTCTTTGCCTCGAAGAGCTCGTCGATGCGCTCCATGGCCCGCGTGAGGAGCTCCTGCACGGGCTGTGGGCCCGCACCGCGGGAGCGGCCCTCGCCGATTTCCATCAGGCGACGTTCGGCTTCTTCGAGTACCTCGGCGCCGGTGCGTCCCTCGGGGTTGAAGGCGCGGGTAGCGATCTCGTTGGAGGCGGAGATGAGACGGCGCAACGTGGCGCGCTCGCGCACGATCTGCGCGTAAGCCTGCACGTTGGCGGCGCTGGGGGTGTTGCGTGCGAGATCACCCAGGTAGGGCAGGCCGCCGGCCTGCTCGAGATCGCCGCCGGAATGCAGGCGCTCCGAGAGGGTGATGACGTCGAAGGGTTGGCTCTCGGCGGAGAGCTTGGACATGGCGCCGAAGATCAGGCGGTGTTCGTTACGGTAGAAGTCGGTTTCGTCGACGAGATCGATCACCCGATCCCAGGTGTCGTTCACCAGCATGAGGCCACCGAGCAGCGATTGCTCGGCCTCGATGGAATGCGGGGGGACCTTGAGTGCGCTCACATCGAGCGCCGGGCCTCTCGCCTGCTGGCTCAGCGAATCGGCCATGGTGAATGCCGTGTCTTATGGGGAAGTGATAGTCCCACCGGCCAAAAACAGCTGTCAACCGGGCTACCGTCCACGCGCATGAGGCGCCTGAACGGCGCCCGTATGCCCGGGCTGGCTGGAGCAGCGGGTCGGGCCGGAGCCCGACCCCCGCACATCAGCCTACAACCACCGAAACGGTGACGGTGGCGGTGACGTCGGAGTGCAGTTGCACGTCGATCTGGTAATCGCCGATGGCGCGGATCACGCCGTTGGGCATACGCACTTCGCTCTTGCCCACTTCGTTGCCCGTTGCTGTGATGGCGTCCGCGACGTCGCGGGTGCCGATCGAGCCGAAGAGCTTGCCTTCGTCACCGGCGTTGGCCGCGATGGTGACCTTGAGGCCGGAGAGCTTCTCTGCGCGGGCCTGAGCCGCTGCCAGGCGCTCCGTGGCTCCCTTCTCGAGCTCGGCGCGCTTCGCCTCGAAGCGAGCGACGTTGTCGGTGGTAGCCGACACAGCCTTGCCGTAGGGGATCAGGAAGTTGCGGCCGAAACCGCCCTTGACCCGCACCTTGTCACCGAGGTTGCCGAGCCCGCCGACTTTCTCGAGCAGAATGATGTCCATCACACGTGTCCTCGTTCTGAACCTAGTCTTTGCCTGAGGGTGGCGACGCCACCTTCAGGAGCCGGCGGAGGTCTGCCAGGGCATCTACTGCCGCCAGACCCACCACCATGTACTTCGCCGGAGACACCAGCAGCAGCGCCGCGTAGTAGAACCCCAGCATTCCGCCTGCACGCCGCTTCGACATCAGCGCGTGCAGCAGGCTGGTCCCGGCCACCAGCAGCGGCATCAGGAACAGCCATGCCCAGACTTGCGTCTCGGGCGCCTGCAAATGCAGCGAGGCCCCTGCTCCCAGCAACGCGAGCCCCGGCACACTCCGGAACCGGATCGCGTGGAATTCCTCGCGGAACCCCCCCGGGTTGTAGAGCGTCGCCTGCCACCAGCGGGCGATCACCATGCAGAGCGCCATCGTCAGCGCGTGCATCACAGCAAAAATGCCCGCAATCTGCGGGACTCCCGGCACCTTCAGCTGCGCGGCGGCGGCCGGATCGGCCTGCTTCGCAACCTCACTGAAGAACGTCTCCACTACCTTCTGGGTCATGGCCAGGTAATCGTTGCCCAGCCAGAGCAGACCCATTCCAAGCAGCAGGCCCATGGCGCTCGCTGCGGCAAGAGTCAGCGGCCACGACTGCGTGCCTCTCAGCACCATTGCCGCCACCCAGATCCCGGCTACCGCGGCTGCCGGGATGATCTCCCCTGCCCAGGCAAGCACCATACACGGCAGCATTGCCCAGAGCGCGACCAGCCCACCCTCGATGGCACCGCGCCGCAGGGTGACGAGCCCGATAGCGGCGGCTCCCACCCAGAAAAACATCGGCACCACGGAGGCGACAATCGCCACCAGCAGGGCTTGCCTGCGGCCGCGCATCACGAATTCGGCCAAGGCACGCATGGTGCGGTACCAAAACGGCTGCGGCCCTTGCGGGCGCAGCTAACGACTCAGCGGTGCTGGTCGGTGTAGGGAATCAGGGCCAGAAAACGCGCACGCTTGATGGCGGTCGAGAGTTGGCGCTGGTAGTTGGCCTTGGTGCCCGTGATGCGGCTCGGCACGATGGTGCCGGTCTCGCTGATGTACTCACGGAGCACGTCGAGGTCTTTGTAGTCGATTTCCTTCACGCCTTCGGCGGTGAAGCGGCAAAACTTGCGGCGGCGGAAAAAACGGGCCATGGCTCATTACTCCTGGATTTTTCGGGGGTCCACGTCCATCGGAGAGCTGCCTTAGTCGGCAGACATTCCCATGCCTTCGCCCTCTTCATCGCCCTGCTCCGAGGAGCGCTCCTGACGGGGCCGGCGACGTCCATCGTCATCGCCACGTCCACGGCGGTCACGACCTTCGCGCTCCTGGCGCATGATCGGTGACTCGGTGGTGACGGGCTCGTCGCGGCGCAGAATGAGGTGCCGCAGGATCGCGTCGTTGTAGCGGAACGTGGTCTCGAGTTCGCCGATGACGGCATCGGTGGCTTCGACGTTCATCAGAACGTAGTGGGCCTTGTGGACCTTGTTGATCAGGAATGCCAGCTGGCGGCGGCCCCAGTCTTCGAGGCGGTGCACCTTGCCACCGTCTTTCTGGACGGCTTGGGTGTAGCGCTCGATCATGCCCGGGACTTGCTCGCTCTGATCCGGGTGGACCAGAAAGACGATTTCATAGTGTCGCATTGTCTCTCCCCGTGGTTTGGAAGCCTCCCGACGGAGCGGTGAGGCAAGGAGGTTCCCCGCGGGGTACCGCAGGGAGGGCGAATTCTAGAGAGGCAGGCGGGGCTGAGGCAACCCGGATTGTGCGGATTTTGCACACCAGCGCAGCATCGCCGCTCCCGCGACGGGGCAATCGGTGCTCAACGAGCCCGGCGCTGGCGTGCGGCCTCGTACAGAAACACCCCGGTCGCCACCGACACGTTCAGGCTCCCGACGGATCCCGACATCGGGATGGCGGCGAGATAATCGCAGTGCTCGCGGGTGAGGCGGCGCAGACCCGTGCCCTCGGCGCCCAGCACCAGGGCGACCGGGCCGCAGAGATCGACGGTCCGGAGTTCGCTGGCGGACTCACCAGCCGCCCCGACCACCCAGATGCCCGCCTCCTGCAGCATGCGCAGCGCGCGGGCCAGATTGGTGACGCTGATCAGGGGCACCACGTCGGCAGCCCCGGAGGCCACCTTGCGCGCGGTGGCGTTGAGCGGCGCGGAGTGATCCTTGGGCACGATCACCGCGTGGGCGCCGAAGGCGTCAGCGCTGCGCAGGCAGGCGCCCAGGTTATGCGGGTCGGTCACGCTATCTAACACCAGCAGCAGCGCAGGGCCCGAAAGCCCGGGCAGCAGG
>CAJADV010000111.1 GCA_903938575.1 uncultured Gammaproteobacteria bacterium | reverse complement strand
TCACGCGGGTGCCGCTCGTCCGGCGCCTGCTGGCGGATCTGGACACGCCGCTCGGCGCCTACCTGCGTTTCGCCGGCGAGGGCAGTTTCCTGCTCGAGTCGGTGCAGGGCGGCGAGAAGTGGGGTCGCTATTCGATCATCGGGCTGCCCTGCAACCGTCGCATCGAGGTGCGCGGAAACGTCGTACGCGTGTTGCTCGACCAGCGCGAAATCGAACGCGAAGACAGCATCGATCCGCTGGATTTTGTCGATGCCTACGCCCGGCGCGAGCGGATCTATGCGCACCCCGCGCTTGGCATGTTCGCTGGCGGACTGGTGGGATATTTCGGGTATGACTGCGCGCGTTATGTCGAGCGCCGCCTGGCCGCCGGTTCCCCGCCGGACCGTCTGGGTACGCCCGATATCCTGCTGCTCGTGTGCGAGGAATTTCTGGTTTTCGACAATCTGGCCGGCGCGATCCTGCTGGTGAGCATGGTCGATCCGCGGGCCCCGGATGCCGGGGTGGCGGGCGCCGCGCGCCTCGACGCCATGCAGCAGCGGCTGGAACAGCCGGCGCCACGGCAGGGCAGCATCGACCTGCAGGCCGCGGGCGACAGCGCGATCGCCCGCGCGGTCGAGGCCACGTTCGTGTCGGAATTCGGGCGCGAGGACTTCGAGGCCGCCGTGTTGCGCATCCGCGACTACATCCTCGCGGGCGATGTGATGCAGGTGGTGCCTTCGCAGCGACTCAGCGCGCCCTTTGCGGGTGACCCCATCGATCTCTATCGGGCGCTGCGACACCTCAACCCTTCCCCTTATCTGTTCTTCCTCGATCTCGGCGAGTTCCAGATCGTCGGTTCCTCGCCCGAGATTCTGGTGCGCCTTGCGGGCGGTGAGGTGACGGTGCGGCCCATCGCGGGCACGCGACGTCGTGGCGCCACCCCGGAGGAAGACGCCGCCCTCGAAGCCGAGCTGCTTGCCGATCCCAAGGAGATCGCCGAGCACCTGATGCTGATTGATCTCGGGCGCAACGATGTCGGGCGCGTGGCCGAGACCGGCACCGTGCGCGTCACCGAGCGCATGATCGTGGAGCGTTACTCGCACGTGATGCATATCGTTTCGAACGTTACGGGGCGGCTGCGCGCCGGGTTGGGGGCGATGGATGTGCTGCGCGCCACGCTGCCCGCCGGCACGCTTTCGGGTGCCCCCAAGATCCGCGCCATGGAGATCATCGACTCCATCGAACCCTCGCGGCGCGGCATCTACGGCGGCGCGGTGGGTTATGTGTCGTGGGCGGGCGAGATGGATACGGCAATCGCCATCCGCACCGCAGTGGTCAAGGACGGACGCCTGCACGTGCAGGCGGGCGCGGGCGTAGTAGCCGATTCGGTGCCCGAGCTCGAGTGGGAAGAAACCCTGAGCAAGGCCCGCGCGATGATGCGTGCCGCCGCGATGAGCGGTGGCTGAGCGCGATCAGGGCGCGACTGGCTTTTCGGGCTCCCCGTAGATCCCGACCCAGGGCACGCCATCGGCGCCGATGGTGCCGCGGTACATCCCCTCGGTGTTGAACTTCATCGCGTAGTTGCCCTTGGCGTCCAGCACGATCAGGCCGCCGTCACCGCTGATGGCGGCAATCTCCTCGAGCGTGTGCGTGGCAGCGTCTGCGGGACTTTCGCCGGCGTACATGACGCGCGAGGCTATCTGGTGGGCGGCTGCGCTGCGGATGAACATCTCTCCCGTGCCGGTTGCCGAGACCGCCACCGAGCGGTTGTCGGCCCAGGTGCCGGCGCCGATGATCGGCGAGTCGCCCACCCGCCCCCAGCGTTTGTTGGTCATGCCGCCCGTGGAGGTGCCGGCGGCGAGGTTGCCGTGCGCGTCTAATGCCACGGCTCCCACTGTGCCGCGCTTTTCGTCTTTGGGCTGTGCGGGCCCGCCGTGATCGAGCAGGACCTGTTGCCCGGCGATCGCCTCCTGCAATTGCTGCCAGCGCTGTTCGGTGCGGAAATACGCAGGATCAACCAGCTCGAGTCCTGCCTCCTTCGCGAAGGCCTCGGCACCGGCGCCGATCATCATCACGTGTGGCGAGCGCTGCATCACGGCCCGTGCGGCAAGAATGGGGTTGCGGATGGTCGTTACAGAGGCAACGGCGCCGGCCGCGCGCGTGCTGCCATCCATGATCGAGGCGTCGAGCTCGTTGCGCCCCTCATGGGTGAATACAGCCCCCTTGCCGGCGTTGAACAGGGGCGAATCCTCCATGATCGTGATCGCCGCCACGACGGCATCCACCGGCGCGCCGCCGCCGGCGAGCACCGCGTGCCCCGCACGCAGCGCCCGTGACAGTGCCTCGGTGTACTGGCGTTCCAGTTCGGGCGTGATCTTGCTGCGCTCGATGGTGCCCGCGCCGCCGTGGATGACCAGTCTCGCGGGGTTGTCGGCCAGTGCAAGGCCCTGCACGAGAATCAGGAACGTACCGAGCAGGAAAGCGCGCATATGGGTGTCTCTGTCATGGACTGGTTTCAGGTAGCGCCTGTGGCGCTGCGGCTTGCTCTCGCGGCGAGATAGTGTGCCGGTGGGCGCAGCTGCAGCTCCGCGCGCAGACCCTCGAGTGATTCCCCCAGACGCTGCTCCCAGGACACGGCGGGCAGCCAGGCGGCGGCTGCGGCGATCTCCC
>CAJADV010000110.1 GCA_903938575.1 uncultured Gammaproteobacteria bacterium | reverse complement strand
GCCAAGGATGCAGGCATCACGGTCATCCTCGGCACCGAGCGGCTGACCGATCGCGGCTTGCAGATCGCGGCCTGCGTGATCAACCCGGACGGCACGATCGCCGGCTGGCAGGAAAAGGTGCAGCTTGATCCGTCGGAAGACGCGATCTACCCGGCGTTCGGCTCAGAACGCAGGACCTTCACCGCCGGACCACTGACCTTCGGCGTGGTGATCTGCCATGAAGGCTGGAGATATCCGGAGACCGTGCGGTGGGCCGTCCGTCGGGGTGCGCAGGTCGTCTTTCACCCGCATGCGCATGTCGCCGAACCCGGAAGCTACCGTCCGACCACATTCGCCGATCCCTGCAACTCGTTCCACGAGAAGGTGGTGCTCTGTCGCGCGGCAGAGAACACCTGCTACTTCGCCTCGGTGAATTGCGCGAGCGAGGGCTCCGGCACCACCTCGGCGATCGCTCGTCCGGACGGCACGCTGCTCTGCTTCCAACCGTATGGCCAGGCGGGGTTGCTCGTCGCCGATCTCGACCTCCGCGAAGCGACCGGACTGCTCGCCTCGCGGTGCCGGACCTCGCCGCTATAGACGACGGCGAAGCGAACGCGGGGCGACCACTTCACTCCTCGACTTCAAATCGATCGGAGGTTGCGTCATGCGGCCCGTGCCGAGGTGATCGCAGTGCTGCCGCAGGGATCGGCTACGCTGCAGGTCTTCCGAGGACCGCCACCGATGACGACCGTCGAACTTCCGCAGGGTGATCTCTTTCCATCCACCGAACGCACATGGATCGCCGACCGTCTAGGGTCGGGAGATGGTCCGTCCGTGCATCGGTTTCTCATGGATACCTACTCCGGTCCGCTTGCCGGCTATGTGAGCGCCACCTCGTTCCGTGATCTCTCGGCGCCGAGTGACCTGGTGTCCGGTTTCTTCGCAAGCCGGCTGCCGCAGGACGGATGGTTGCGTGCATGGCAGGAGAGCGGCATCCGCCTGCGGCGATGGCTGATGAACGGGCTGCTCCTCTATTGTCACGAGCAGGTGGCCGCGCGGTCGCGCGATGGGCGGGTGGCACTGGTGCCTCCGGAGGCGCTCGATGGCCTCGGCGCCTCCGAGGACGCTGTCCGCGTCTTCGAGCGTGTGTGGGCGCGCGGTGTGATCGAGCAGGCCACCGTGCGCGCGCGCGAACTATGCGAGGAGGCGGGACAGGGTGCGCACTGGGAGCTCTTCCTGCGTCACCACGTGGGTCAGCAGCCCTACAGTGTGCTGGCGCCCCAATTCTGCGTCGACGAGCGGCAGGCTCCCGGCATGGTGCGGACCGCCAGCATTAAGCTTCGCCGGGCGCTACTGGAAATCCTGATCCGCGACGGTGCCCCGGATGCGGCGCTGGACGCGGAGATCGCGGAACTCCTTCGCGCGATGAAGCGGGACTGACGGCCATGTCCGCGGATACTGAATCAAACGGGGTTTCCGGGGAAAATCCAGAAATGGGTTCGCATGCCGACGCGCTGCGTCTCTTTCTCCGGGGCCACGTGGTTCCCGACCCCCTCAGTTCGACTGCCGGCGAGCGGATCCTCCGCGGCGCGGTGCGAAGCCCCGAGGTGGGGGATCGCTTCGGCCAATTCACGCTCACGCGCTTCCTAGGCAAGGGCTCGTTCGGTTCGGTCTTCGAGGCCGAGCAGGACGCGCCCGTTCGCCGACATGTCGCGGTGAAGATACTGACGGGTGGCGAGCGGTCTGCGCAAGCGGAGCGCCGTTTCGATGCCGAACGCCGCGCGTTGGCGTCGCTTTCGCATTCGGGCATTGCGGCCATCCTTGACGGCGGCGTGGCCGTGGACGGAACGCCGTGGTTCGCCATGGAGCTGGTGGACGGGCAGCCGGTGGACGCGTTCGCGGAGCATGCGAAGTTAGCCGCCGTTGCGCGCGTGGCATTGGTGTGCCAGGCCTGTCAGGCCGTGGAGTTCGCGCATCGGCGCGGCGTGCTGCACCGCGACCTGAAGCCGGGGAACGTCCTGGTGCAGGGCGGGGCCGCGGCGCCGCAAGTCAAGGTCATCGATTTCGGGCTTGCAAAGGTGGTGGCGGGCGAGGGTCCTGCTCCAAACTTCGTGGAGTCGGCGCCCGCCCCGGCCGATCATGGCGATGCTAAGTCAGGGTCGCGTCCTGTCGACGCGACGCGCGCCGACCAGGTGCTCGGGACGCCCGCATACATGAGCCCCGAAGCCGCTTCGATGGCGCCGTGGCGCATCGATGCGCGCAGCGATGTGTTCTCGCTGGCCGCGATCGCGGTGAGAATGCTGACGGGTGGGCCGCCGCATGCACTGCGAGAAAGCGAGACCGACTCCGCCCAGCTAGCGCGGGTGCGCGCAGGGAAGATCAGCTCGTTCACCGCACGGTTGCGCGCGGCCGGCGTGCACCGTGCGCGCGACCTGGATGCGGTGCTGCAGCGTGGCCTAGCGAAGGATCCGGCCGACCGCTGGCAGACGGCAGCGGAGTTCGCGCAGGACCTGGAGCGCTGGGCGAACGGTTTTCCGGTGCAGGCGAGGCCGCTGCGCGCGCCGGGGCGAACGTGGCGGTTGGTACGCAGGCATCCGGTGGCGTCGGTGGTCGTCGGCGTGTTGGGCGTTGGCATAGCGGTGTCGGCAGCGCTGGCAGTACGCCAGGCCCGCGTGGCCGAGGAGCGCCAGCGCGATGCCGAGGTGCGGATGGTGCGCATGCGCGAGTCGATCGAGCCGCTCCTGATGTCCGTGCAGCTCTCAAAGCTGGCGGCTGAGAGCCTTGATGCGCAGTCACGGCTAGTGGCGGCATACGCGGAGGTGTTCGGACCGGAAGACTCGCGCACCAACACGCGTCGGCTGCAGCTGGCACTTGCGATGCGCGGCGCGCGGCGGTTCGACGATGCGCTGGCGCAGTACGGTGTCCTGCTCGAGATCGTGGTGCGCCGGGGCTACGGCATCGAGACCAAGGGCGCGCAGCGCATCCTGGGCGACATGGCCGACACGCTGCGCATGAAGGGTGATGTGGCTGCGGCGCGCGCGCTGTGCGAGGAGTGCGTGATGTTCGCGGACGCGCTCAACGACGGGTGCGACGGCAACTTTCAGCAGGCGCGGCTGGCCCTGACCTGCCTGTTGATGGACGCCGGCGAGTGCGGGCGTGCGTTGGCCGAGGCGCAGTGCGCGGTGGAAGCCCTGGCGAGATGCCAACCGGATGCAACGGGTCAGCGGGTGATCGCGGATTCGTTGCTTGCCGACGCGCTGTGCGCGGCGGGACGCGAGGCAGAGGGACGGGCCACCATCGCCGGCCTGCGTGCGCGCGCGCCGGAGCTGGTGGCGCGCACGGCGACGCTGAAGGGTGTAGCACGCGAATGGGAGGCGCAGGCGGTGCTGGAGCGGGCGGAGGAACTGGCGAAGACCGACCCCGGCGGCGCGGCGATCATGCGGGAGGCGGAGGCGAGGGTGGTGGTGGAGGAGTTGCGGAGGGAGCCAGGGGTGGTGGGGAGGTTGCGGGGGTGGGGAAGCAGCGGCCAATAACTACATATTTTGCTCCGCCTTCCGCGCTGCGGCGCATGAGACGCTGGACCGCCTCTCTCTCCAGGCATGGGATCAAAGCGTCGCACCGTGATGTCGCGCCCTCGCGGCAACCCAAGCAGGCAGCACTCGCCCCGCCCGCCAATGAAGTTGGTTGTCCGTGTTGGGCTTTCCTGGCTAAATGAAGAAGTGCGCTGGAAAACGATCTGGCAACCTGCCCTTGCGAGCATCGCCAAAGATGCTTCGAATCGTCTCCGGAATGCTGGATATGAGGTTGCTGCCGATGGAGCTGTCGAGGTGAGGAAGCTTCGTGCGACCCCGGGACAATACGTGTTTGATGCCATCGTCGAGGACATTGAGGAAGCAGATGTCCTCATCTTTGATCTCACGCCGCGCAAAGGCGAGCTTGCGGGTCCAGCGAATGTACTCATCGAGGTCGGTGCAGCATTGGCCTTGGAGCGACGGGTCTTCCTCGCTTCTGAGTGCCCGGTTAAGGTCGGGGTCCACAGCTCGGATCTTGCCGGATACCAGATCGGTCGTGTGAGTCGAGGCAAACTAGACCAATCTTTCCGCATGGCGATCCTGAACCGAATTCTCAGGGATTGGAGGCGACGGCATGGACGTATTTCGTAGAACGCGCAGATTCGCATTCGGCACAACAATGGAAACCGCCCGAAACATCATTCAATTGACCGTCAGCGTTTTGGCCATCCTAGGAACCTGGCGTGACGCATCGGCGCAGCAAATCGCCGGCTGGGGAAACGCGGCCGCAATCAACATTCACCAGCTGCAGAATGTGCGAGCCATCGCGGCTGGCGGAGACTTCTCGATCGCCCTGCGCAGCGATCAGACCATGGCGGTTTGGGGATCAAACATGGTCGGGCAGGGTAATCCGCCGACGGTTTCCGAGCGAATCGTTCAGATGGACGCGGGCAGGTCCCACGTGGTTGCGAGGCTCGAGAGCGGTCGAGTTGTGGCGTGGGGCGGGAACTCTGTTGGGCAATCATCGGTTCCTGCAGGCGTAGGTGCCGCGATTGACGTAGCCGCGGGGGCATTTCATTCGCTCGCCGTTCGCTCTGATGGCTCCGTTCTGTGCTGGGGTGACAACACCGCCACAACCCCTGCAAATCTCTTCGCGCGGAAGGTCGCTGGTGGCTTCGCGCATTCGCTCGCCATCACGAACACGGGTGGCGTTGTGGCGTGGGGTGAAAACCTCTTCGGTGGCTGTACGGTCCCGGCGGGCTTGTCGGGGGTTCAGGTCATCTCGGCCGGGTATTACTTCTCGCTCGCGGTACGCGCTGACGGTAGCGTTGCCGCATGGGGAAACAACGCGTATGGGCAGTGCAACGTGCCAGCCGGCATTGGCCCGGTGAGCACCGTTGCGGCAGGAACGCTCCACGTGCTGGCGCTGCGTCCGGATGGAACGGTCGTTGCGTGGGGTGGCAATAATCTTGGCCAAGTCGCATTGCCGGCCGGAGGTGGTCCCTACACCGCAATTTCTGCAGGTGAGTACCACTCGGTCTTGCTTCAGGCGGATGGAGCGCTGGTTTCCATCGGGTCCAACAGTTTCGGTCAGGGGTCGGTGCCCAGCCGCCTCGGAAGGGTGAAGTCCATCGCCACGAAGGGTGCGCACTTTCTAGCGTTGATCGACGACGGCACGGTCGTCGGGTGGGGCAACAACGATTACGGACAGATCAACGTTCCGGCGACCGTGATTGATGCGGTTGCGATCGTGACCGGAGCTGATGACCCGGATGGGTTCGGGGAAATCGAAGGACGGTGGGTTCAAAAGGCGTTTTCGGCAGCGCTTTTATCGAACGGGTCAATTGTCACATGGGGTGACAACACTGCGGGTCAATGCAATGTGCCAGGTGGGGTGATTCCCGCCAAGTCGATCGCCGCGGGTCGCAACCACATGGCAGCGGTGCGATTCGACGGGACGCTTCGGGCATGGGGATCGAACACCTCTAGCCAGTGCAACATCCCCGCGAACATTCCCTCGGCCGTGGAAGTGCAGGCCGGGCGGAATCACACAGTCTGCTGGCTGGCTGATGGAACGCTGCGTCCGTGGGGCAATAATGACTTCGGTCAATGCGACATTCCGGCGGGGCTTGGCGCGGTTCGCGCTTTCGCGGTTGGCCGTCACCACGGATTGGCCATCAAGCCAGATGGCACCGTTGTTTCGTGGCCTTCGGGGACATACGCCGTACCCACCAACCTCGGACCGGCGCTCGCCGTGGCCGCTGGAGCCTCTCACAGCGTCGCGCTACTGCCTGACGGAACGGTGCGCGCGTGGGGATTGAACACCAATGGCCAGTGTGATGTTCCGGCAAGTCTCGGTTCTGCATCAATGGTCTTTGCGGGTGCCGGGCACACGGCAGTGCTGCGCTGTCCGCCGATTGCAGGGAGCCGGCTGTCGAGTCAGGAACTCGCCCCGTTCGCCTTCGGTACGAATCCGACTTGGACTGTTTCGGGGCTTTCGCCGACCAACAGTCCTGCGACGCTCACCATCACCGCCCGTGGACTGCTCGGTAGCGCGACCCGATTCCTCAACGTGAAGGTGGACGGAACAACGGTTGCGAGCAATGTATTCGGAACCGGTTCGGGTGCAGGCGCGTGCAGCGCCAACGCGAGCGTTGCGGCCATCCCAATTGGCGCTGCACTCATGTCCCAGATCGCTTCCGACGGAATCGCTGAGGTACGCATCGAGCCATCAATCGGTGCGACCAGCGCTGGCTGCGCGACCGCGACGCTCCAGGTGGTTCTTGATTACACGCGAACGCCCGTTGATTGCGATGGGAACGGGAACGACGATGCTTGTGACCTTTCCTCCGGTGCGGAGGATGTGAACGCCAATGGAAAGCTCGACGTGTGCGAGATCCGCTATGGCGATCTGACTCTTGATGGAGTCATCAACGGTGCCGACCTCGGCGCCCTCCTCGGAATGTGGTCCGTGCCTTCGCCGCCCTATGGCGACCTCAATGGAGATGGAGTCGTCGGCGGTGCAGACCTTGGGATCTTGCTCGGCAACTGGGGAGCAGTGCCTTGATTGTCGAGACGTCACCATTTCTGCATGCCGCGGGAAATCGGTCGCGCATTGTTACAGTGGCGATCGCCCTGCTGTGCTGTGGGAATGTCCTGGCGCAGGAAGTGTGCGGCTGGGGCGAGATGGGCTTCTGGAACATCACGAATCTGACCAATCTGCGTTCCGTCGTTGCAGGTCCTGATTGCACGTTCGCCATCAAGCAGGATGGGACATTGGCAGCGTGGGGTGCAGGGGGAGCTTGGAGTCCGTTCTCGCTGACCACGATCCCGGGAGATCTTGGCCCGGTTACCGCAGTCCGGGTCGGCGATACGCATGTTCTCGCACTTCGGTCTGATGGCGTTCTGCGCGCGTGGGGCGACAACTCGAAGGGGCAGTGCTCGATTCCGGGCAACCTCGGGCAAATCGTCGACTTCTCGGTTGGTGGTGCCCACTCGCTTGTTGCTCAGGCGGTTGGCCCGGTCCGCGCATGGGGAAGCAACGACTACGGGCAGTCGACCGTCCCGTCCGGTTTGGTCGAGGTGGTATCGGTGCGCTGCGGTGCTGAACATTCGCTTGCGCTTCAGGCATCCGGTGTCGTGGTTGCCTGGGGGCGCAACCAGTCAGGCCAGTGCACCATCCCAA
This sequence comes from uncultured Gammaproteobacteria bacterium, assembly GCA_903938575.1. GTDB lineage: Bacteria > Pseudomonadota > Gammaproteobacteria > Pseudomonadales > UBA5518 > UBA5518. The sequence continues at coordinate 583 of CAJADV010000110.1, read as the reverse complement.
CGGGACTTTCCTCCGTCGCAGCCATCGGGGCTGGTTCAACTTTCTCCGTGGCGCGGCTACAGTCGGGCACGGTCCGTGTTTGGGGCGGCAATGGGTCTGTTCAATACGACGTGCCGACGGACCTAGGTCCTGTGCTTTCGGTGGAATGTGGTCAAACGCACGTGGTTGCGCTGCGCATCGACGGAAGTGTGCGTGCATGGGGCTCGAGCACCTACGGCAAGACCGCGGTGCCCGCTGGTCTTACCGGTGTGCGGCAATTAGCAGCTGGCCGAAATCATTCGCTCGCACTCAGTAATGCTGGTTCCTTCGTCTCCTGGGGGTCGGGCGTGTGTGGCTTGTCAAATGTTCCACGCGATCTGGCCGCTCCAGTCGCGGTTGCGGCCGGGTACCAGTTTGCAGTTGCACTTGAGCGCGCGGGGACCGTAAAGGCGTGGGGAAGCAACACCGTCGGGGAGTGCAACGTGCCTGTCGGGCTCGGTAGCGTGACCAGCATTGCGGCAGGTGGTTCGCACGTGCTCGCATTGCTTGCGGACGGAACCCTACGAGGATGGGGTTCGGTTGTTCCCCCGGCGGGACTGGTTGG
>CAJADV010000109.1 GCA_903938575.1 uncultured Gammaproteobacteria bacterium | reverse complement strand
AGGCGCTCGGCCTGCAGCAGACGCCCTCGAACCAGATATTGCTGGGACTCACCTTGTTCCTTACGATTTTCATCATGGGGCCGGTACTGGAGCGCGTGAATCAGGATGCGCTCGCGCCCTATCTGGCCGAGCAGATCAACGCCCGCGAGGCTGCCACGCGAGCTCTGGTGCCATTCCATGCATTCATGCTGGCGCAGACGCGGGAGAGCGATCTCGCCATGTTCATGCGCATATCGGCGACGCCGCCGGTTGCCTCGCCGCAGGAAATTCCCTTTACCGTGCTTGCCCCATCCTTCGTGACCAGTGAATTGAAGACTGCTTTCCAGATCGGGTTCCTGCTGTTTATCCCGTTCCTGGTGATCGACCTGGTGGTCGCCAGTGTCCTGATGGCGATGGGCATGATGATGCTCTCGCCGGTCATCGTGTCGCTGCCGTTCAAGATCATGCTCTTCGTGCTGGTCGATGGTTGGGCTCTGGTGATCGGTTCGCTTGCCTCGAGTTTTGCCATCTAGCGCCGCGCACGCGCACAGGAGATTCCGATGACGCCTGATGTCACGATGCAGATTTTCGGCGAGGGCTTCATGCTGGTGGTGCTGATGGTCAGCGTGCTGGTGATCCCCGGCCTGGTGGTGGGGCTTATCGTGAGCGTTTTTCAGGCTGCGACGCAGATCAACGAACAGACGCTGAGCTTCCTCCCGCGATTGCTTACCACCCTGGTCACGGTGCTCATCGCGGGTCCCTGGCTGCTCACACGGCTGGTTGATTTCACCCACCGGGTCACCGGTGCTTTCTCGCTGCTGCTTGTCTGAGCCGCCGCCGAGGTGCCACTCGACCTCAGCTTGCCTTCGCTTGGCGCCTGGCTGGGCGGCTATATGTTCCCGCTTTTTCGCATCGGCGGTTTTTTTCTCGTGGCTCCATTCTTTGGTACGCAGCTGGTTCCGAGACGCGTACGGGTTGGCCTTGCGTTCCTCGTAACGCTGCTGGTGGCACCCCTCTTGCCGCCGCTTCCACCGCAGGACCCGCTGTCGCTTGCCAGCTCCGTCCTGGTGGCACAGCAGGTGCTGATCGGGCTGGGGCTGGGATTCTCCATGCAGATTTTTTTCCAGACATTTGTGTTCGGCGCACAGCTGATCGCGATGCAGATGTCGCTCGGATTCGCGTCGATGGTCGATCCGGCAAACGGGATCAACGTAACCGTGTTGGCGCAGTATTTCCTGCTGATGCTGACTCTGGTGTTTCTCTCCACCAACGGACATCTGGTGATGTTCGAGGTGATGCTGGAGAGTTTCCGCTACATCCCGGTGGGCGGTGAATGGGCGTTGGCCCAGACAAGCTGGTCGCTTGCCTCGTGGGCATCGTGGATGTTCATGTCGGGTTTGCTGTTGTCACTGCCTGCGGTCACGGCGCTGCTGATCGTGAACATCGCCTTCGGCGTGATGACCCGCGCAGCACCCCAGCTGAACGTGTTCTCGCTCGGGTTTCCGATTGCACTGCTGCTCGGGTTGCTGATCGTCTGGATGGGTATGAGGGGCTTCCTGCCGCAGTACGACGCCCTGTCGGCAGACGCATTCGCCATGTTGCGGCAGTTGGCAGGCGTTCCGGGCTGAACAGTTTTCAGTAGCGGGTGAGGCGATTCAGCCCGTTCAGCGCGGCGATCCGGTAGGCCTCGGCCATGGTGGGATAGTTGAACGTCGTCCCGATGAAGTAACGGATGGTGTTGGCCTCGCCCTTCTGTTTCATGATGGCTTGGCCGATGTGGATGATCTCGGTGGCCTCGGCGCCGAAGCAATGCACCCCCAGTATCTCCAGCGTGTCGAGGTGGAACAGCAGTTTCAGCATGCCCACGTCCTCGCCGCTTATCTGCGCGCGGGCCGTTTCCTTGAAGAAGGCGCGGCCCACCTCGTAGGGAATACGTGCTTCGGTGAGTTCACGCTCGCTTGCGCCGACCGAACTGATCTCGGGCAGGGTATATATGCCGGTGGGCGTGTCGTCGACGTGGCGTGTGTGCTCCTTGCCCCGGGAGGCGGCCGCTGCCGCACGGCCCTGATCGTAGGCCGCGCTCGCCAGGCTCGGAAAACCGATCACGTCGCCGGCGGCGAATATGCCGGGCACGGTCGTCTCGTAGCGGTCGTCCACGAGAATCTGGCCGCGGGAATCTGCTTCGAGACCCGCGGCCTGCAGGTCTAGCTGGTCGGTATTTCCGGTACGCCCGTTGCACCACAGCAAGGCTTCGCCCTGCAAGCGCTTGCCCGAGCGAAGGTGCAGGGTCACGCCATGTTCGCTGTAGTCGATCCCCTCGAATTCCTCGCCATGCCGGATCACCGTGCCCTGTGTGCGCAGGTGATAGGAGAGGGCATCGGCAATTTCGTCGTCGAGATAGGACAGCAACTGCGAACGGGTGTTTATCAGGTCCACCTTGACGCCAAGTGCCGAGAAGATAGACGCGTACTCGCAGCCGATCACGCCGGCACCGAAAATCAGCACCCGCCGCGGCGTGTTGGGCATCGTGAGGATGGTGTCGCTGTCGAACACCGAGGGATGATTGAAATCGATGCCTTCCGGACGATAAGGGCGCGAGCCCGTCGCGATCACTACGTGCTCGGCCGTGAGCGTTTCGCGGGCGCCGTCGGGCAGCAACACCGAGACAGTATTCCGGTCGATAAAGCTGGCGACCCCCGTGTGCACTTCGATGCGGTTCTTGGAGTAGTAGCGCGAGCGCATGCCGACCTGCTTGCGGATCACCGTATCGGCGTTCTGCATCAATTGCTGGAAGGAAAGGCGGCGTTGTTCTCCGATCGCACGGAATATCGGGTTCGAGTTGTACCTGACCAGGTCCTGTACCGCGTGACGCAGCGCCTTGGAGGGAATGGTGCCGCTGTGCGTGCAGCCACCGCCCACCGCCGGGCGGTCTTCTATGATCGCGGTGCGCAGACCACGCTTGGCAGTGTTGAGCGCCGCGGACTCACCGGCAGGCCCGCTGCCGATGACCAGCAAGTCGTAGTTGAAGTCATTCATCAAGGCGCCCGCGCCGGCCAAAACAGCAGTGTTTTATAGCCCCTTGGCCGGCGGGTGTCCAACTCCCCCGTTATTCGGGCTCGGGAGCGTGGTGATGTTTCTTCATGCGCATGTCGCGTTCCTCACGCTGCTTGCTGAAGCTGGCGTACTGCTCCTCGGTGAGAACGGTGCGCAACTCCGCGGCCTGCTTGTCGCGGAGCTTGGTCATCTGTTCCATCCGGTCCTGCATCTCCTCCTCGGTGGGATGGAGTTTCGCCATCTCGGCAACATGCTCTTCGTTGATGGCGCGCACTTTTGACAGCTGCTCTGGGCTGAGGTCCAGATCCTTCTGCATGTGTTCCGTGATTTCCGCTGCAGTGGGCGGGCCGTGGTGCCCGCGGGGATGCCCGTGCATGCCGTGGGGATGGGCGGGCGGTGGCGCGGGTGCTGGATCGGCGGCCAGTGCAAGGCTTGCCGACAGGCAGACAAGCCCGCCGGCGAACACAGAGGCGATAGTGTGTTTCATGGCTGCTCCATTACGGTGGGTCGGGAGGACGCCTCATGGCGACTCAGCGATGGGACGGTCGCAATAGCGCATTTCCTGCGACACCGCTTGCCGAACTGTGCATGGAAATTGCTGTGCAGTGATGGTGACGGTTTGATGGCGCCCCCATGGCAGAGGAAGAGACTGGTCAGGAACGTACCGAGGAGGCCACACCGAGGCGGCTCGAGCGCGCCCGGGAGGAAGGCCAGGTTCCGCGTTCCCGGGAGCTGAACACCGCCGTCATCCTTTTGACGGGTTCGGGCTCGTTGATCGCGTTCGGCGGCTCCATGTCCGACCGCCTGCTGGAGGTCGCGCGAAGCTCTTTCCAGCTCCGTCGCGGCGACATATTCGATTCCGGCTATATGGCCGGGCATCTGGTGGACTCGATGGGCTGGGCCCTTGCGGGGCTCGCCCCTATGTTCATCGCGCTGACTGTCGCAGCCCTTGCAGCCCCGGCCGCGCTGGGGGGATGGATGTTCAGCGCCAAACCAATGCTGCCCCGTTTCGAGCGTCTCGACCCCCTCGCGGGGCTGCAGCGGATGTTTTCCGTGCGTTCTCTGGTTGAGCTGCTCAAGGCGATTGCCAAGCTCCTCGTCGTGGGCGGGGCGACCCTGCTGCTGCTGTGGTCGCTGCGCGGTGATGTTCTGGCAATGGCGCATGAACCCTTCTTGCCAGCGGTCTCTCATGCGGTGTCGCTGATTGTCTGGTCGGCGCTGATCCTCAGTGCCTCTACCCTGCTGATCGCGGCGGTCGACGTGCCCTTCCAGCTGTTTGATCACGCCGGAAAGTTGCGGATGACCATGCAGCAGGTCCGCGACGAGATGAAGGAGTCCGAGGGGCGCCCGGAGGTGAAGAGCCGGATTCGCCAGCTGCAGCGCCAATTTGCCAAGGCTCGCATGATGAATGCGGTACCCACGGCGGACGTGATCATCACCAACCCCACTCACTATGCGGTGGCGCTGCGCTACGACGTGCATCGGGCAGGGGCTCCGCTTCTGGTCGCCAAGGGTGCCGACCTCGTGGCCATGCGCATCCGCGAAGTCGCGCAGGGTGCCGGGGTGCCCGTCGTGAGCTCGCCGCGCCTCGCCCGGGCCATTTTCCACACCACGGAGCTCGAGCAGGAAATCCCCTCGGCCCTGTATCTGGCTGTGGCGCAGGTGCTGGCCTATGTGTTCCACCTCCGCAGCTGGCGCGGCGGCGCCGGCGCGGCCCCGAAATTGCCCGATGAGTTCGACATTCCGGAGGGAATGGATCAGCCAAGAGCCCGTTGAGGCAGATCGGGAACGGTTTTTGCTGGGAAGCTAAGGCACGCCGCGATGGCGTCAAATTTATGGAGCCCGGTCCCTCGGGCTCCCACAGGGTCGAGGATCTTACATGGCAGGTGCAATGGCGGCTTCCCGCCCCGGTGTGCTGGCGCAACAGCTGCGCGAGCTGTCGAAAGGGCAGTTAGGCGTTCCACTGTTGCTGCTCGCCCTGTTGGCGATGATGATCCTGCCGATTCCGCCGTTGCTGCTCGATATGTTCTTCACGTTCAACATCGCCCTGTCGTTGGTGGTGATGCTGGTCGCGATCTACGCAATGCGCCCGCTCGACTTCGCGGTGTTCCCGACCATCCTGCTGGTCACCACCCTGATGCGACTGGCGCTGAACGTAGCCTCCACCCGGGTCGTGCTGCTCCACGGCCACACTGGCGAAGGTGCCGCAGGCCACGTGATCGAGGCTTTCGGCAAAGTGGTGATTGGCGGCAACTACGTGGTGGGAATGGTCGTCTTCATCATTCTGCTGATCATCAACTTCGTGGTGGTCACGAAGGGAGCCGGGCGTATCTCGGAGGTCAGCGCGCGCTTCACCCTGGATGCCATGCCTGGCAAGCAGATGGCGATCGACGCCGACCTGAACGCCGGGGTGATCACCCAGGAGGATGCCCGACGTCGCCGTGAGGAAGTCGGCCAGGAGGCGGATTTCTACGGTGCCATGGACGGTGCCAGCAAATTTGTCCGCGGCGATGCCATCGCCGGGATGCTTATCCTGGCGATCAACCTGATCGGCGGCCTCGCCATCGGTACGCTGCAGCACGGGCTCGAATTCGGCCGTGCCCTCGAGGTCTATTCCCTGCTCACGATCGGCGATGGTCTGGTGGCCCAGATCCCCTCGCTGCTGCTGTCCACCACGGCTGCGATCATGGTCACGCGGGTAAACACGTCCCGCGACATGGGCGAGCAGATCTACTCGCAGATGTTCGAGTCGCACCGAGCTGTCACAGTGACGGCGGTGATACTCGCCATCATGGGCATTGTTCCAGGCATGCCGCACGTCGCGTTCCTTGGTCTGGCCACGCTCACCGGCGGGTTTGCATGGATGCTGCGCAGTCGCAGCGCCGGCAAGACCGCACGCTCGGCAAAGGCTGCCGAGGAGCCGCGTCCGGCGGCAGTCGCGCCGGCAGAGCTCGGCTGGGATGATGTCTCGCCGGTCGACGTGATCGGTCTCGAAGTGGGTTATCGCCTGATCCCCATGGTCGACAAGGCCCAGAGCGGGGCTCTGCTCGGACGGATCAAAGGCGTGCGCAAGAAACTGTCGCAGGACATGGGTTTCCTGATCCCGGCGGTGCATATCCGCGACAACCTCGAGTTGCTGCCCAATGGTTACCGCCTGCTGCTGATGGGCGTCGCGACGGGGGAGGGCGAGGTTTACCCCGAGCGAGAACTGGCGATCAATCCGGGGCAGGTCTTTGGCCGCCTCGAGGGCCTCGAGTGCCGCGACCCCGCCTTTGGTCTCGATGCCGTCTGGATCGATCGCAGCCAGCGTGAGCGGGCGCAGACACTCGGCTACACCGTAGTGGATGCGAGCACCGTTGTTGCCACCCACCTCAACCAGATTCTTCTGGACAACATCGAACAACTGCTCGGCCACGAGGAGGTCGAGCAACTGGTGCAGAAGCTGGCAAAGCTCTCGCCCAAGCTTGCCGAGGAACTGGTGCCAGGCACGATCAGCATCAACCAGTTGCTCGGGGTGTTGAAGTCGCTGCTGGCCGAGGGAGTGCCGGTGCGTGACATCCGCTCCATCGCCGAGGCCATCGCCACGCAGGCCTCGCGCACCAAGGATCCTGTTGCGCTCGCCTCCGCCGTGCGCGTGGCGCTCAGCCGGACGATTTTCCACGCCCTGGGTAACGGTGCGCAGAACTTGCCCGTGATCACGCTGGAACCGCAAATCGAACAGATGCTCGGCAAGTCGATGCAGCGTTCCGGCCCGGGTGGCGGCGACCCGGAGGATATCGTGCTGGAGCCAGGTCTGGCCGAACGTCTGCAGCGCTCCATCGCCGAAGCCGCGCAGCGCCAGGAAGCCCAGGGTAAAACGGCGGTTCTGCTCGTGCCCGGTCCCTTGAGAGCCGTGCTGTCGCGTTTCCTGCGGCACACGCACCGGGCGATGAAAGTCATCTCCTACCAGGAGGTGCCTGAAAACCGGCAAATCACGATCGAGGCAACGGTGGGTTGAACCCTGCGGCGCTCGCCCTCCCGGGACGGCGCCCCATATCCGGAGTAAAGAGAGATGGAAATGAAGCGATTCATCGGACCCGACATGCGCGCTGCGCTTCGCATGGTGCGCGAACAGCTCGGCCCTGACGCGGTGATCCTCTCGAACCGTCGGGTTGCCGGTGGCATCGAGGTCACCGCGGGCGACAGCAGCGATTTCGGTGTCACCGACGAGCCCGCGTTTGCGCCGGCAACGGTTTCCGCAATGCCGGCGCCGTTGGCGCTGAAAGCGAGGCCACTCGCCACCGCCGCCTCTCGTGCGCTCGCGCCGGACTCCGCCCCCGCGGGCCCCGAGCTGCTGGCAATGCGCGGTGATCTGCGGGACCTGCGCGCCATGATGGAAGAGCAGCTCGGGGAGATTCGGATTGAGCGGTTTGCGTGGGGACCCGGTGTGGAAGCACGGGCATGGCGTCTGCTCACGCGCAGCGGTCTGCCAAATGACATCGTGAGCGATTTGATCGCGGCGGTAGGGCCTGACATGGACTGGGACAGCGCGCACGCAGCCCTTCTGTCGGCAATCGCCGCCGGTATCGAGTGTGCAGATGATGTCGTCGGATCGGGCGGTGTTATTGCCGCGGTGGGACCTACCGGTGCCGGCAAGACCACCACGCTCTGCAAGCTCGCCGTGCGTCATGTGCTGAGCCACGGCCCGGAAGGCGTGGTGCTGGCGAGCTGTGATGCCGCGCGATTGGGCGGTGCGGATATGCTGCGCGCGGTCGCGCGTCTTCTCGAGGTGCCGTTCATCGCGGCGACTGAGGGTGAGGATATCGCGGCACTGCTTGCACGCGCAGGGGAGCCGCGGCTGCTGTTGCTCGATACGCCCGGTTTGAACCGTCGCCGCGCAGGGGATGGCGAGCGCCTGGCCCAACTTGCCCGGGCTGGTGTTCGCAGTCTGCTGGTGCTTCCCGCGAATGCGCAGCGTTCCTGGCTCGAGTCGGCTGCCGAGGATTACCGTGCCGCCCGACCAACGGCCGCCGTGATGACCAAGCTCGATGAGACCGTGAGCCTTGGCGAGGCCCTCGGTGTGCTGCTGCGGGAGCGGCTGCGCCTCGCCTATGTCACCGATGGCCCCGAGATACCCGATGACCTCCGCGTGGGCGATGCCACGGAGCTCGCTGCCCTCGCACTGTCGGCCACCGAGGCATCCATGACGCGCACCACGCGCCAACCCCGCCCTGCCTTCGGGGCGGTCAATCCGGCTAGAATGGGGTGAGCATGCACACGGATACGGTGATGCGAATGAATCCCTCGCCCAGGTCCGGCACGCCGGTACAGGTCGTGGCCGTCACTGGCGGCAAGGGCGGCGTCGGCAAGTCCAGCGTCGCGATCAATCTCGGCATCGGGCTGGCGGCGCGCGGGCGCCGGGTCGTGATCCTCGATGCAGATCTCGGTCTCGCCAACCTCGATGTCCTGCTCGGCCTGCGTGCCAAGCGCAACCTCGCCGATGTGATTTCGGGGGAGTGTGGGCTCGCCGATATCATGCTCGAGGGACCGGGCGGGGTGCGGATCATCCCGGCGTCTTCGGGCACCCAGTCCATGGTCGCGCTCTCGCGCGCCGAGCATGCAGGCCTGATCCACGCCTTCAGTGACATCGCTGACAGCATGGATGTGCTGATCGTCGATACCGCGGCGGGGATTTCCGATTCGGTTGTCAGCTTCGTGCGGGCCGCGCAGGAATGCCTCGTGGTGGTGTGCAACGAACCGAGCTCAATTGCTGATTCCTACGCGCTCATGAAGTTGCTGCATCGCGACTACGGCATGCACCGCTTCCGTGTGTTGCCGAACATGGTTCGCTCAGCGCAAGAGGGCGATGCACTCTTCCACAAGCTCGAGCAGGTGTGTGATCGATTTCTTGATGTCATGCTGATGCAGATCGGCAACATCCCTTATGACGACCTGATGCGTAAGTGCATCCAGCGTCAGCGTGCTGTGATGGATGCCGCTCCGCGCTCGCCAGCCTCGGCGGCATTCCGCGATCTTGCGGCACGGGTCGATGCGCTACCGGTTTCGGCCAGTGCAAGCGGTCACCTGGAGTTCTTCGTCGAGCGATTGCTCGGCGGGCTCGCAGCGGACTGAGATGCAACAGTGAACGGAGCTGTTATGTACGCCAAGGCTGCGCCCCGCCCGGATTCCCGCCAATTGGTCGAGGATCATGCGCTGCTGGTCAAACGCATCGCGCACCATTTGATGGCGCGGTTGCCCTCGTCGGTCAATCTCGAGGATCTCATCCAGTCGGGGATGATCGGCCTGCTTGAGGCCGGATCAAACTACGACCCCGGGAAAGGTGCCAGCTTCGAGACCTTTGCGGGCATTCGAATTCGCGGTGCGATGCTTGACGAGGTGCGTCGAGGCGACTGGTCGCCGCGCTCGGTCCATCGCAACGCTCGCCGTGTAGCCGAGGCGATCCGGGGTGTCGAGATCCGCAACGGGGGCGACGCTCCCGATGCGGTCGTGGCCAAGGAACTGGGCGTGAGTCTCGAGGAATACCACGCCATGCTGCAGGATACTTCCGGCAGCCGTCTTTTCAGCCTCGATGAGCTGATCGAAGAGCATGGCGATGCCGACAGCATGATCAAGGGCCACTGGGATGACCCTTCCGAGGCCGCGTCCCGCGATGGGCTGGCCGGCGCGATCGCGGCTGAGGTGTCGCGGCTTCCAGAGCGAGAGCGGCTGGTGCTCTCGCTTTACTACGACGACGAACTCAACCTTAAAGAAATCGGACAGGTTCTGGAGGTCAGCGAGTCCCGCGTGAGCCAGATCCTGAGTCAGGCCACCAAGCGCTTGCGCGCGCGCCTGTCTGGCTGGTGATAGCGGGAGCAAGGGATCCATGGATGCGCTGAGTTTTTTCGGAATCACGCTGGCCTTCGTAGCGCTCGTCGGCGGCAATTTCCTCGAAGGTGGCGAGCTTGCCTCGCTGGTCAATGTTCCGGCTGCCCTGCTGGTTTTCGGCGGGACATTGGGCGCGGGACTCCTGCAGATGCCTATCGCCGGTCTGCGTCGGGCGTGGTTCATGTTGCGCTGGGTGTTCGTGCCGCCGAAACAGGGTTTCCGTGAGGGTGTCCAGCGGATGGTGCGT
>CAJADV010000108.1 GCA_903938575.1 uncultured Gammaproteobacteria bacterium | reverse complement strand
TTGCAGGCACGTCGAGGCGCTGCGTGGGCGTGCCGATCAGGCGGAAGCGCGCCGGTTCGCGAATAACGACCTTGGCGTCATCGAAGGGCAACTGTGCGGCCTCTGCCGCGAGTTCACCGTAACCGAGGCTGCGCCGCGTGGGTCCGTGATGGACACGGCCAGAGCCGGCGTCGCACTGCGCCACAGGCACCTTCCAACGGGCCGCCGCCGCCAGACGCAGACGTTCCCGCGCGCTGGCGCCCACGGCCTGCAGCGTCTCGCGGGAACCGCGCACCGCATAACTGCCCCCCGTGCCCAGATCCTTGTAGACAAGGTCATCGCGCAGATGCCGGTTGGCCGACACATATTCCGCGCGCACCGAACTCCACTCCACCTCCAGTTCCTCGGCCACGATCATGGGGAGCGCGGTGAAAACGCCCTGCCCCATCTCGGACTGCGCCACGCGGATAAGCACGCTGCCGTCCGGGTCGATCTGCAGCCAGGCGTTGATCTCGACGCCCGCGGCGCTTGCGGCCGCACGGGCCGGAAGGTGGAATCCGAGCAGCAATCCGCCCGCGCTGCCCAGTGATGCCTTGATGAAACGGCGACGGTCGATGCTCATGCCTGCGTCCCCCGTGCGATCTCCGCCGCAGCGCGGTGAATGCCCCGGCGAATGCGCTCGTAGGTACCGCAGCGGCAGATATTGTCCATGGCCTGATCGATATCGGCGTCCGTGGGTGCGGGCTTGCTTGCAAGGAGCGCGACCGCCGCCATGATCTGGCCGGACTGGCAGTAACCACACTGCGGCACGTCCTCGGCGATCCATGCCTGCTGCACCGCGTGGAGGCCTGCCTTGCCGAGTCCCTCGATGGTGGTAATCGAGGCCTTGCCCACCTGCCCCACGGGCATCTGGCAGGCGCGCACGGGCTGCCCGTCGATGTGTACGGTGCAGGCCCCGCAGGCGGCGATGCCACAGCCGTATTTGGTGCCGGTCAGGCCGCACTGCTCGCGCAGCGCCCACAACAGCGGCATGTCATCCTCGGCGTCGATGCGCTGGATCTGGCCGTTTACGTGCAATTCGATCATGGGCGCTGCCTTGTTGCCGTTTGGCGAAAAGGAATGAGGGGCGGCAAATACGTGTATGCCAGCTACTTGCCTTGACTCTCTTTACGCACCCGAGGGTGACGAAAGATCAGTAGAGGGTGACCACGCGATCATTCACGAAGGTGTAGCGGGGTTGCTTGTACCAGCCGTAGATCAGGGAGTGCCGCGGCTCCTTGTGTACCTTGGTGTCGTAGATGGCCAGCGCCTCGGTCTGAGGGCTCATCCAGAAATCGATGTCGTAGAGTTTGTCCGGCTCACCGACGACGGCAAAATCGGTGCACGCAAAATAAGTGCTGCCGCCGATCTGGCGCACCGGGTCGTGGATCTTCACGAATCGCAGTTGCAGCATCTCTCCGGTCCTGTCGTCCCGGAGATGAAAGATGCCTTTGGCGTCCACCTCGCGCGCGAGGTGCGCCATCAAGGCGTCCTTGATGTCCTCGGCATAGACCTTCCGCGCAGCCGCGGGCTGAGCAGCGGAGTCCGGATCAGCTGCAACTGCGGGCAGGAGCCCGCACAGGCTGACGCCGAGCAGGATTACCCGCAGGAATTGCCCGACCATGGACCGGTGCGCAGCGGGAACTACGCTCAGTGCTTTTCTTCGGCCGGCTTGCCACCATGCTCGGCAGCGGCGTCCGTCTTGGACTCGGCTGGCTTGCCACCATGCTCTTCAGCACCATGGCCCTTGGACTCGGCTGGCATGCCGCCGTGCTCGGCAGCATGCTCCTTGGACTCGGCGGGCGTGCCGCCATGCTCGGCAGCCGCAGGCGCTGCGGTCTCGTCCTTGGTCGCGGCAGGCGTGCCACCGTGCTCGGCGGCAAAAGCGACCAAAGGCAGAGCAAGAAAGACACAGGCAAGACGCTTCATGACGGATCCTCGGTGAATATGGGTCAGAACATAACCCGTGCCGCGCTACTCGGCTAGTGGGGGCGCCGCTCAATAGCCGGCGACCCGCTGGCAAGATCGAGATTGCGACGCCGGAAGGGTTCCTCCACCCACGCCCGCACCGAGAAAGCGAGTTCCCGCGCCTGCGGCAGACCCAGGCCAGACGCAGCCCAGCCAAGCCTCCCCCGCTCGCCCGGCCACGCATAGCTGCCGAAGAGGCGGTCCCAGAAACTGAAAATCGTGGAAAAATTATTGTCCCCCCAACGACGGTCGACGGCATGGTGCGCGGCATGAAATCGCGGCGTGACCAGCAGCCAGGACAACCGCCGTTCGATGCCATCGGGGAGGTCGATGTTGCTGTGATGGAACTGCG
>CAJADV010000107.1 GCA_903938575.1 uncultured Gammaproteobacteria bacterium | reverse complement strand
GCGTTTCGGGCCGTTTCTGGCCGCCGAGTACCAACAGGTTGAACTTGATGGTTATGCCGAAGAAGGCGCCAGTTCCTCGGCGATGCGGTTTGCTGATCTGGAGCGCGATTCGCTGATCGGCCGGGCTGGCGTGTTCGCGAGCTACCCGTGGCGAGTCGGCGCTGCGGCGGTGGCACTGCGCGGGGACGTGGCGTGGTTCGAGGAATTCGAGGATCCGGCAAAGACGGTCACTGCAGTAAGCAAAAACCTCGATGCGGGTCCGTGGTTCCGCATGCCGGGCTACACGATCGATGACAACGGGGTCCGCGCCTCGCTGGCGGTGGACGCGCGCTGGGATGGCGGGCTGCGGCTCGGCCTGTACTACCGCTACGACGACAACGATATCGAGGCGCAGTACCTGGGGATGAATCTCAGCTACGGTTTCTAGGGGTCTCCCCGTAGGGGCTCTCGCTCGCCTGGCAGAAGATCGTGGCCATGCGCTGCTCGGCCCAGCCGCGCAGGCGCCAGTCGCGTATGAAACCGCAGTGCCCGCCGTGCGGGCTCAGCTCGATCTCGAGCGCTGCGGGTCTCGCGATTCGATCCAGATCGGCAACCGGAATCACGGGGTCATCCGCGCTGGTGACCAGGTGGCAGGGCACGGTGAGTGTTGCCAGCCGCTCCCCGGTCAGTGCATAGGCCGCCAGATACGCGCGGCTATCGCTGAAGTCCGTGTAGCGCGGCACGAAGAAGCGGTTCATCTCCTCCAGGTTTTGCAGTTTTTCAAGTTCGGCTCCAAAGTCGTACTCCGGAAAGTGCCGCAGCTTCTCGCGCATTGCGCGCTTCCATTTGCGCAGGAAATAGCCGTGGTAAAGCGGGCTGCGTCCAAGCACCGCCATGGTATGCGCCGGATCCAGCACCGGGCAGATTGCCACCACGCGGTCGAGCGCGATACCAACCCCTGGTGCCGCCAGCGCCACCCGCAGCGCGAAGTTGCCGCCCAGCGAGAAACCACCCAGGAACAAGCGCGGGTGAGGGTGAACTTCTGCGATGCGGGCCACCGCATTCACGACCTCGGGCAATCGCACCGAATTGAACAGGCCGCGGTTCAGGTATGAGCTCGGCCCGTGATCCCGCAGGTGCAGGCGGAACACCGAGAAACCCCGGGCGTGTAGTTCTGCGGCTGCTGCCAGCAGATAGGCCGAGCCCGTATGGCCGTGCCAGCCGTGGATAAGTACGGCCAGCCCGCGCGGTTCAGCGCTTGCCTCCGCGTATTGGCCGTGGAGCCGGATGCCCTCGCCACAGTCGAGGATTTCATCACGGCTCGCCCGGAGCATCGCGCCGGCACGTGAGCGCGCCAGCGCACGGCGTGGCCCCACACTCGCCAGGATCGACTGTATGTGCGCGTTTCGTAGCCAGCGCGGCGGAGTGAAATCGGCGTGTTCGTCCATTCGGTGCTCAAAAAAAGAGCGGCCCGAAGGCCGCTCTGTCATCTCGCAGGCCCGAGGGCCGCGGATCACTGGAACTGATAGCTCAGGTCGATGCCGTAGGTACGCGGCTCGCCGTAGACGTCACCCGCGAAGCCCAAGGACCCGAAGTCGATACCCCAGTTCCGGTACTCCTCGTCCGTGATGTTCTTGCCCCAGAGCGACACGCGCAGTTCGCCATCGCCCACGGCGATGTTGTTCAGACTCAGGCGGGCGTTGACCAGGGTGCGGTCATCCGTCGAGTCGAACTGGTTGTTGAAGGGATGGAACACGAAGCTGTCCTTGTACGCCACGTCCATGCGCGCCGAGAACTGGCCTATTTCGATCGGCGCGAAGTCGTACTGCACGCCCACGTTGCCCGAGTTCTTCGGAGCCTGCGTCACGGTGGTGACTCCGGATATGTCCTCGAGCTGGTCGGTGGCCGGGTTGCGCGCGAGGAACTCGTCGTACTGGGCATCGAGGTAGCCGTAGCTCGCCTCGATGGTCAGGCCGTCGATGGGTGCCGCGACGATTTCAAGCTCGAAGCCTTCGTAGG
>CAJADV010000106.1 GCA_903938575.1 uncultured Gammaproteobacteria bacterium | reverse complement strand
CGTCTCGCCCTTGTCGCGCCCGCGACCGCCCCGACCGGCGAGATCGAAGTCATACGGACAGCTCATGATTACCGCGCCCGCCACGCGATCGGCGTGGCGGGCGGCGAGGTTGCAGACCTGCTGCGCGCCGAAATCGTGGCCCACGAACACCGCGCGCTCAAGGTCCAGCGCGTCGAGCAGCCGCAGCATGTCCTGCATTGCGTAGTTGGCGTCATAGCGGGCGGGATCCACGGGGCGATCGGAGCGTCCGTAGCCGCGCTGATCGACGGCGATGGCGCGAAAACCCGCGTCGCTCACGGCGCGCACCTGGTGGCGCCAGCTGTACCAGAGCCCGGGAAACCCGTGGCAGAACACCACCGGCGTGCCCGTACCCACCATGACCGCATGCAGCGACTGGCCATCGAGATCAAGAATCCTGTGGTCGAGCCGTGTCATCGCAACTCCCGTCTCAGATGGCCGCGTCGACCGCGCGCAGGCGATGCAGCAATTGCGCCTCGCCCGCAGCGCTGTCGTCCAGCGGCAGGTGTTCTATCTCGATCAGGCCATCGTAGCGCTGCGCCCGGACGAAGCGAAGTATCGCCGGCCAGTCGAGCTCCCCGGAGCCGAGATCCCGGCGCCCGGGGGTGTCTGCCGCCTGCAGCAGCCCCACCTCGTTCCAGCACGCGCCAAGCCGCGCGAGCACATCACCCTCGCTGGCCTGCACGTGAGCGATGTCGAAGAGCAACTTAACGGCCGGATGCGCCACAGCGCGCACCACATGCAGCGCATCAGTGAGCGTGGCCACCAAGAGCCCCGGAATCCACGCCGCGGCTACCGGTTCCACGCAAAGAACACAGCTGCCCTCGGCCGCGCGATCCGCGAGACGCCGGAGGTTCGCGATCATGCCCTGCAACTCCGTCGCCTGGCGCGCTGCATCCTGCGCTGCCTGGCCGCCGCGCGGACCCATGCCCGTCACGCAGCTGAGGTGTCGCCCGCCGGTGCGCGCCGCGGCCGTGATGGAGTCTTCGAGATCGCGCGCAAGCTCGGCGCGCGCCGCAGGATCTGTCGCGCTCCAGAGCGGGCGGTTCCACGCCAGCGGATTGTTGTTGAAGCTGCCCATCCGGAGGTCGTTCTGCGCGAGCGCCGCGCCAATGCGCTCCTGCTCTGACACGGGGCGGAGCTTCAGGAAATTGTCCTGCACACCCGCGAAACCCTGTTCCGCAAGAAATGCGATCTGATCCACCGGATCCGCCGAGCGCGCGCTGTGCCGGAAGAGCGGGCGATCCGGCGCACGAAGCCCCAGATGCCCCGCATAGCGCATCACAAAGGCCGCACTCACGAGGAAACTCCACAGGCCACCTGCCACGCGAACTCCGCGGTCTGGCGGGCGCGTCGGCCGGCATCCAGCGCCGCGGCATTGGAAGCATTGCCCGCGAGCGCACGCTTCATCACGCCCTGCCGGATGCAGGCCACCCGGAACAGGTTGTAGGCGATGGCAAACTCCCAGGCGCGCGGATCCAGCGCGGGCGTCGTGTTGCGCTCGAGGTAAGCCTGCAGGTACGCCTGCTCGCCGGGGATGCCAAGCGCCGCGAGATCGACGCCGGCCAAACCACGGAAATCCTCCGGCGGCAGCCGCCACGACATGAGGTGATAGGCCAGATCCGCCAGCGGATGCCCCAGCGTCGAGAGTTCCCAGTCGATCACCGCCAGAACGCGCGGCTCGGTGGCGTGGAAGATCAGGTTGTCGATACGGAAATCACCATGCACGAGACACGTCTGATCAAGCCCTGGCGGCAGCGTGGCAGGCAGCCACGCGATCAGCTGCTCCATGGCCTCGATGCGCTCGGTCTCGGTGGCGCGGTACTGCGCCGTCCAGCGCGCGATCTGGCGGCTGAAATAGCCGCCCTGGCGGCCGAAATCCCCAAGCCCCAGCGCAACGGGATCGAGCGCATGCAGCGCGGCGATCACGCGGTTCATGTCGGCATACATCGCGGTGCGCTCGGCAAGGGGCACGCCCGGCAGCCGCATGTCCCAGAACGTGCGTCCGTCTACCCACTGCATCAGGAAGAAAGGCGTTCCGACCACATCGGCATCGGTGCACAGGGCAACCATGCGCGGCACCGGCACGGCGCTGCGCGCGAGCGCTGCCATCACCCGGTACTCACGCTCCACGGCGTGTGCCGAGGGCAGCAGCACACCGGGTGGCTTCTTACGCAGCACCCAGCGCGGCAGCTCGTCGACGCGGAGCAGGTAGGTGGGATTGGACTGACCGCCGGAGAATTTCTCCGCTGTGAGCGACGCGGCTCGCACACCTGTTTCGCGCTCCAGCCACAGCGCGAGGCGTGCGGTGTCGAGGCGGTGCGGATCGGGGGATGCCTCAGCCACCTCAGGCGTACCGGGCGAGTTCCAGCTTGCCGATCTGGGCGCGGTGGACCTCGTCGGGTCCATCGGCGAGGCGCGTTTTGCGCGCATGCGCATAGGAGGCGGCAAGCGCGAAGTCCTGGCTCACGCCGGCAGCGCCGTGGAGCTGGATTGCCCAGTCGATCACCTGGCAGGCCATGTTGGGTGCCACCACCTTGATCATCGCTATCTCGGCCTTCGCGGCCTTGTTACCGACCGTGTCCATCATCCACGCCGCGCGCAGCGTGAGCAGACGCGCCTGATCGATCAGGATGCGTGACTCCGCGATACGCTCCAGCGTGACACCCTGCTCGGCGAGCGGCTTGCCGAAGGCCACGCGCCCCTTGGCACGCCGGCACATCGCTTCGAGGGCGCGCTCGGCAAGGCCGATCAGGCGCATGCAATGGTGGATGCGGCCCGGGCCCAACCGCGCCTGCGCGATCTCGAAACCACGCCCCTCGCCAAGAAGGATGTTCTGCGCGGGCACGCGCACATCCTCGAAGAGGATTTCCATGTGACCGTGCGGTGCATCGTCGTAACCAAACACGCTCAACGGGCGCAGGATCCGGACACCCGGTGTGTCGCGCGGGACCAAAATCATCGACTGCTGGCGATGGCGCGGCGCGGTGGGATCGGTCTTGCCCATCAGGATGAATATCCGGCAGCGCTCGTCGCCGGCACCCGAGGTCCACCACTTACGCCCGTTGATCAGGTAATCATCGCCATCGCGGCGGATCGCGGTCTCGATATTGGTGGCGTCGCTGGAGGCCACCGCGGGCTCGGTCATAGCGAAGGCCGAGCGGATCTCGCCGGCGAGCAGCGGCTCCAGCCATTCGCGCTTTTGCGCGTCGGTGCCGAAACGCTCGAGGGTTTCCATGTTGCCGGTGTCCGGCGCCGAGCAGTTGAAGACCTGCGAGGACCAGTGGATGCGGCCCATCGCCTCGCAGAGCGGCGCGTACTCGAGGTTCGTCAGACCCGGACCGTGTGTGGTGGGCGGCGGCAGGAAGAGATTCCACAGCCCCGCGTTCCGCGCGAGCGCCTGCAATTGCCCGAGCAGCGGCACCTCGCCCCAGCGCCCGGCCTCGCTCACCTGCTCGTGGTAGCGCATCTCGTTGGGCTGGACGTGCTCTTCCAGAAAGCCCTGCAGCCGGGCCAGAAGTTCGCGGGCGCGCGGCGAGTGCGTGAAATCCATGCGCAAATCCTCAGACGTTGTAGAAGCCCTTCCCCGCGGCCACCAGCTGCTCGATCAGCGGCGCGGGAGTCCAGTATTCGGTCCCCGCAATGGCGGCGTAACGCAGCATCGCATCGCGCACCTTGTCCAAACCGATGCTGTCGGCCCACCACAGCGGGCCGCCCGTGACATCGGGCCAGCCGATGGCGTTCACCATGGCAATGTCCACCTCCTGCGGGCGTGCCACGATGCCTTCGCCGACCAGCTTTGCGCCCTCGTTCACCATCGCGTAGAGGCAGCGCTCCATGACTTCCTGATCGCTCACCGCGCGCGGCGCGATGCCACGGTCGGCAGCGTGCGCGACCAGCAGCGCATCGATGGCGGGATCGGGCTGGGCCTTGCGGTCCTCGCCGTAGCGGTACCAGCCGGCGCCAGTCTTCTGGCCGTAGCGCCCGAGCGCGTAGAGCTGGTCGACGAAATCGGCGCTCTTCTCGCGTGGCGTGAGCCCGGCCATACGCACCTGACGCGCGGCGAATTGCAGATCGATACCCGCGAGATCCGAGAGCGCGTAGGGTCCCATCGGAAAACCAAACCCCGTGAGCACCTTGTCGATCTGCGCGGGGCTCGCGCCCTCCTCCAGCATGAAAAATCCCTCACGCGAGCGCTTGCCGAGCATGCGGTTCACCACGAAGCCTTCGCAGGCGCCACTCATGATCGGCAGCTTGCCGATGCGCTTGCCGACGTCCATTGCCGTGGCCAGCACATCGGGGGCGGTGGCGCGCCCCCGCACGTTCTCCAGCAGGCGCATCACATTGGCGGGATTGAAGAAGTGCATGCCGCAGACATCGGACGGACGGCCACTCGCAGCGGCCAACGCGTCGATGTCGAGGTAGGAGGTGTTGCTGGCGAGAACGGTGCCGGGGCGCGTCAGCTCGCCCAGCGTGGCGAACAGCGACAGCTTGCGGGCGAGATCCTCGGTGACGGACTCGACCACCAGATCTGCTGCTGACAGGGCAGCAAACTCGGCGGTGGCGCTGATCCG
>CAJADV010000105.1 GCA_903938575.1 uncultured Gammaproteobacteria bacterium | reverse complement strand
CGTCTCGCCGATGGCGCGCGCAAGGCCGATAATGACGCCGGTCAGGATGCCGCCTGTGGAGTAGGGCAGGATATGGTCGCGCACCAGTTGCCAGCGTGTAGCGCCGAGCGCATAGGCCCCTTCGCGAATCGTGCCCGGAATGGCGCGGATAGCCTCGCGTGTGGAGACGATGATCACGGGCAGGATCATCAACGCCAGCGTGAGACCGGCCGAGAGAATGCTCTGACCGAAATCGAGTGCGTACACAAAAAGACCGAGCGCGAGCAGTCCATACACGATGGACGGCACGCCCGCGAGATTGGTGACGTTGATTTCGATGAGTTCGGTCAGCAGATTCCGTCGGGCGTATTCCTCAAGGTAGACGCCCGCGGCAACGCCTAGCGGAATCGCCGTTACGGCGGTGATCAGCATCACCAGGCTAGACCCCACTATCGCGCTCAGGATCCCGGCTCGCTCGGCGCGACGTGACGGGAAGTTCTGGAAAAAATCCCAGTTGAGGCGCGTCGCGCCGTCGTGGATCAGGCCAGCCAGCAACACTGCCAGAGTGAGAATACCGACCATCATCGCCAGCATGCCGACAACGGCGAAAAGCGTGTCGTAGCGGCGGCCCTTGATGACGAGGCGACGGATCACCTGCGGATCGTTGTTCATCCTAGTAGGCCTCTCGGAAGCGTTTGCGTGCGATGTGTCCGAGAACGTTGAAAAACAGGGTCATCAACACAAGCACCAGGCCCACCGCAAAGATGCTCTGGTACTCGAGCGTTCCGTGCGGGAGATCGCCCAGTGCCACCTGCACGATGAAGGCCGTGATGGTAGCTCCGGGCTCGCGGGGATCCCAGGTGAGGTTGGGCTGCTGACCAGCGGCGACAGCCACCACCATGGTCTCACCGAATGCGCGCGAGATTCCGAGGATGTAGGCGGCGACTATGCCGGAGGTCGCAGCCGGAACCACTACACGAAGGGCTGTCTGCATACGCGTCGCGCCCATGGCGTACGAGCCTTCGCGCATGGTAGCGGGAACCGAGCGCATGGCGTCCTCGGCGACCGAACTCACATAGGGGATGATCATCACCCCGATCACCAGTCCCGGGCCGAGCATGTTGAAACCAGGCAGATCCGGCATGAACCACTGCAGCGCTGGTGTAACCATCAGAAGGGCAAAGTAGCCATAGACCACCGTGGGTATGCCGGCGAGCATCTCGAGCGTGGGTTTCACAATCTCGCGGACACGCGCATCCGCGAACTCACTGAGGTAAATCGCAGTAACTGTGCCGACCGGAACGGCAAGAAGCAGCGCAACAGTCGTGGTAACCAGAGTGCCTGCGAGCAGCGGCAGCACACCGTAGTGCTTGTCGGCGAACATGATTGTCCACTGGGTATCGGTGAGGAAATCCACCAGCGAGACTTGCTTGAAAAATTCGAGGGATTCGAACAGCAGGATCCCCACGATGGCGATGGTCACCGCCACCGCACTAAATGACGCCAGGAACAGGATCGCCTCGATGAGCCGCTCGCCCGCGTTGCGGGTGAGGCTGTACGCGAAACGATGCCCGGGGGGCAGACGCTCGAAAGCGTCGACGTTGCTGAGAGGGGTGTCCCGCTTCATGAGGAGGGCTGCTTTTTATGGAACGGTGGAATTATGCCGTCACTGCGTGACAGAAAGAAGGCAAGGGCGGGATTTGTCCGCCCTTGCCATGCGCTCCAAGGCCTCAGAGCTTACCCTCGCGGGCAAGCAGATCTTCGATCGTGAGGCCAATCTCCGGTGTTCCGCCAAACACGGAGCCCATCTTGCCTGACTGGAAGTTCTTCAGGATCATCGCGTAAGCGGACTCAGGCAGCCCGACGTAGCCGACCTCGCTCGCAAGGGCGCCACCTTCCTTGAGGTAGAACTCCACGAAATCCCGAACTTCGGGGCGCGAGAGAGACTTTTCCTTGACGTATATAAACAGCGGGCGCGACAGCGGCTGGTAGGTGCCGTCGTTAACCGTTGTGACTGCGGGCAACACGCCAGCACCACCCTTCGGGGGCACGATCGGCACAGCGCGCAGCTTGTCGGTGTTCTCTTCGTAGTAGGCCAGGCCGAAATAGCCGATGGCGCCCTTGTCGCGGGACACGAACTGGACCGTGACGTTGTCGTCCTCGCTTGCCTGATAGTCACCGCGCGAGGCCTTGGCACGCCCGACGACCGCCTCCGTGAAGTAGTCAAAGGTCCCTGAATCCGCACCTGCTCCAGCCAGCTTCAGTGGCTGGTCCGGGAAGGACGAGCGAATCTGGTTCCAGCTCTTCACCTTGCCCTGTGCGGCAGGCTCCCACATGGTCTTCAGCTCCGCCACGGTCAGCTGGTCGACGAAGGTGTTCGCTGTGCTGACGATTACCGTGAGCGCGTCATAGGCGATCGGGATCTCGTAGTACTTGATGCCTGCCTGGGCGCAAAGAACCATCTCTTCCTTGAGAATCGGCCGCGAAGCATTAGTCACGTCGGTCTCGCCTCGGCAGAAGCGCTTGAAGCCCCCGCCGGTACCCGATATACCCACAGTGACCCGGGCCCCGCCGACCTGTGCCTGGTACTCTTCAGCGACAGCCTCGGTGATGGGGAAAACAGTGCTCGAGCCATCAACCTCGATCACTCCGGCGGCAAGCACGGGAGCGCAGTTGAAGGCTGCAATCACGGCCGCTCCGGTTGCGATGGTTTTCATAGTGGATTTCATGCGTCGGTCTCCAGATCTGGAAAGGGATGTTTACTGATTCAGAACTTTGCGTTCAGGTCGATCATGAGCGTCTGCACCTCAGCGTCCTGGAGCTTCACGCGGCTGGCTGCGTCAGACTCCGTCAGGAACCACGAGACGGTCAGGTTGAAGTTCTTCAGGAAGTCATACTGAGCCTTCAGTTTGTGGCCGCTCGAAGCCGTGTAGCCTGAGGCGAAATCAGAGTCTGTGAGTGTGCCGACCACTGCGTTCCGCTCCACATCGCGGTAGGTGTAGTCGAGCGCAACCCCGGCGACATTGGTCCGCAAACCGAGCAACCATGCAGTGTCCTCGCCGCCGTCCTGCGCGGTGAGGAAGTCACGCGAGTTCCGATTCACGATGTATTGACCATAGAGGCTGAGCGGCAGAGGAAGGCCGATCACGTCCAACTGCCCAAAGCCCTCGACCAGGCTGAAGCTGTCTGTGGTGTTGCCGTTGCCGCGCAACGCGACCACGACTTCGGGAGGCGAGGGGAGCTGTTGCTCTTCGTTGCTGAAGTCGTTGAGGCTGGCGCCCAGGGTAAGACGCAGAGCATCTGCCGGGTCGAAGGCGTAGGCGACTTGAGCGGTATAGACCGCGAGATCATTCGTGTACTCGACGCCGTCACCATCGACGTTGTCCTTGAGGATCATATAGCTCGCGCTACTGGTGAAGGTGTTGGTGCCCGATTTGCGGATGTACTGGGCGGCAAAGCCCTCGGGGTTGATGTCGTTGTCCCAGGCCACATCGGCCATCGAGATCCAGGGCTGCTTCATTTTTCCGGCGAAGAGCTTGAGTCCCGGTACGGCGGCGGGGTGGTAGTCGATGTAGCCCAGATCCAACCAAACAGCCTTCTTGTCAAAGTAGGAATCCATGTCCTGGTTGGTGGAGCGTCGGTCTGCGCTGTTGCCGCTAGCGATCTGGATGCCGGCTTCAACCTCCGGATTCACCTGCGTGATCACACCCACACGGGCGCGGATGCGCTGGCGGTCCTTGTCGCGGCCCCCGCTCTTGCGCTCACCTTCGATATTGATGTTGTCGTTGCGCACCCGCATGTCACCGGTGAGCTTGGTATTCGCCGCCCAGCCGGCGAGCTGCTGGAATGCGGTAAAGTCTTTCTTGTCGAGTTTTTCCTTGGAGGCGCGCTTCTCGACCCGCTGCTCGCGAACCATGTCACGCGTGAGTTCGCTGTGCTGGGCCTTGGTGATCGACCCATTGGCCAGAAGCATATCGAGCAGTTTGGCGTCGACAGTTCCTGCAGATGCCTGCGCTGCGCACAGCAACAGTGCTGCTCCTCCGACAACCCAAACGTGAGCGGTTTTCATTTCAGACTCCCTTGAGCCAACTGGCTTGTTACGGTGAGGCCATTGTTTTGCCGCAACGTGACATTTGTATGACAGGAGGACCGAAATAGTCGTCTGATTGTGACCGTTGCGTGGCTTTTAGATGACGCTGATCAAGTAAGCAGTCCGACCAGTGCGCCGCAGGAAAGTGATGCGAGCGTACCCGATACAAGTGTGCGGGGGCCCAACTGAAGGATTTCACGTTTTCTTTCCGGAACCATGCTGACCAGCCCGCCAATCATGATCCCGAGACTTCCGAGGTTCGCGAATCCGCACAGCGCGTAGGTCATGATGAGCCGGCTTCGGGCAGAGAGCTCCTCGGGAGGCAGTGCCGCCAGATCGAGGTAAGCAACCAGCTCATTAAGGACTGTCTTTGTGCCCAGCAAGGCGCCGGCAACGGGTGCTTCCGCCCATGACACCCCAGCCAGCCAGGCCAGTGGCGACATCATAATTCCAAGCATGCGTTGCAGGGACCAGGGTTGTCCGTCGTGGGGAATGAGCGCGATCAGGCTGTTCGCCAGAGCCACCAAGGCCACCAGCACAATTAGCATCCCCACGATATTAAGGACCAGTGCGAGCCCCTCGGTAGTGCCGCGCGTGATCGCCTCCATGCTCGATGCGTCCTCACGGGCGAGTCCCGTTTCGCTCCCGGTCGGAGGGCCTTGGGGCGGCACCATCAGCGCGGAAAACGCGATTGCAGCGGGAGCGCTTATAAGGGACGCCGCCAGGATGTGCCCCAGCGCTCCCGGCACATGGGGGCCGATGATGCCCGCATACAGTGCCATCACGGATCCTGCCACGCCGGCCATGCCGGCCGTCAGAATCATGAAAAGCTCGCCCCGGGACACGTGTGCGAGGTAGGGCCTCACGAGCAGGGGTGCCTCGACCATTCCTACAAACACATTCGCGGCCGTCGACAGGCCCACGGCACCGCCGATCCCGAGACTGCGCTCGAGCAGACGGGACACCGCCTGGACAACGGCTGGGAGCACGCGCCAGTGAAACAGCAGAGCCGAAAGTGCGCTCATGACGATCACCACCGGCAGCGCCTGGAAAGCGAGCACGAAACCCGCGCCCGGCGATGACTCGACATACGGGAGCGTGCCGCCTCCTAAATAGCCGAACACGAGGGATGTGCCGGCGCGCGTCGCCGACTGCAGCGCCAGCAGGCCTTGGTTCAGCGCACCGAACGCGGAAGCCGCGCCGGGCATACGAAGCAAAACCGCGGCAAGAACAAACTCGAGCAACAGGCCTCGGAGCACGATTGACCACGGGATGGCGCGCCGGTTCTCGGAGCAAATCCAGGCGATCAAGGCAAAGCCGGACATACCAACTCCGGCATGCGCGATATTTAACATAATATACATTATGCGTACTTTGAGATGAAAGCCGGGGCGCGTTACACCAGCCAGCCCCTCGCCTCAGCTCGCCACCACCTCAAAGGCTATCGGCATTTCCTTGATGCCGTGAATGAAGTTGGACCGGAGCCAGCTAATCTCGCCGTCGAGGCGCGGATTACGAATCTGGCGCGCAATTTCCTCGAACACGATCCGCAGCTCAAGCCGCGCCAGATGGCTCCCGAGGCAGAAATGCTCACCGATGCCAAAGGCCCTGTGCTGGTTGCGCACGTCCTCGCGTGCCGGTCGGCGGATGTCGAATCTATCGGGCTGTTCGAACACCGCCTCGTCGCGGCTGGCCGCCTGGTAGAACATAACGACTTTCTCGCCGGGCTCGAGCCGTTCGCCGGCGAGCTCGACCGGCTCGGTGACCGTGCGCCGGAAGTTAATCACGGCCGGATTGAAACGAAGGATTTCCTCCACGGCATCCGGGATCAGGCCAGGATCCTCGCACAGGGCCTGGAACTGCTCGGGGTGCTCCATCAGCAGGCGCATACCCTGACTGGTCATGGTGCGTGTGGTTTCATTTCCCGCCACGATCAGGATCAGCATAAAGCTGCGGAACTCGTCCTCGGTCAGATGTTCACCCTCCACGGTGCCCCGCAGTAGCGCGCCAACGATGTCATCGCAGGGGTTCTCCCGGTGCAGCGCCATCACCTTGTCGGCGTACATGTACAGCTCGATGGCTGCCATCTGGCCGTCGGTAGCCGAGGTCGTGAGTTCAGGGTCATCGGCCCCCAGCATGGTGTTGGTCCAGTCGAAAAAGCGGCTACGGTCGGTGACGGGAACGCCGAGGATTTCGCAGATCGCCATCAGCGGTAGCACGCAGCCGATTTCGGTCACGAACTCGCAGCGGCCCTTGGCGGCGGCCGCATCAACAGCCTCGCGCACCACGGCCCGGAAGCTCGCCTCGTAGCTGTCCACCTTGGCAGGCGTAAAGGCGTTGCGGACGATGCGGCGGTATTTGAGGTGTTCCGGCGGATCCATGTTCAGGATCATCGTCCGCAGCAGCGGCAGCTGCTCTGCCGGCGGATCGTTGATGAACGCGCTACCCACGGCCGATGAAAACTGGCCGGGGCGCTTGGAGATGAAGTCGATGTCTTCCTGACGGAAAAACGCCCGGAAACCCTGCCCGCCATTCATCGGCTCGTCGATGCGTACACTGCGAGCGGCACGGAGTGCGCGGTAAAGATCGGCGGGCACGCCACCCCGATGCAGCTCGGGGTCGCTCAGGTCGGCGAAGGGGCAGGGAGACATCATCACCTCGGGGATAACAGTGTTTGGCACGCCTAGTCTCCGGGCTTGCCCCCCTACCCTGTCAACACAAAGCCGTGGCGCGTTACACTTCGGCATCGAACACGCGTTCCCGGGGAGCCTGAATTGCGCTATCTACACACCATGGTTCGCGTCAGTAACTTGGCGGACGCACTGGATTTCTACTGCGACAAGCTCGGGCTCCTGGAAGTGCGGCGCTACGAAAGTGAGCAGGGTCGATTCACGCTGGTTTTTCTCGCCGCAGTCGCTGATGCCGAGGCAGGCGATCGCGATTCTTCTCCCTTGATTGAGCTTACCTACAACTGGGATGCCGAGACCTACGGCGGCGGACGGAATTTCGGACACCTTGCCTTCGAGGTCGATGATATCCACGCACGTTGCGCACAGCTGATGGGCAAAGGGGTCACCATCAACCGTCCCCCACGCGATGGGCGAATGGCCTTCGTACGCTCGCCGGACGGCATCTCGATCGAACTTCTGCAACGAGGGAGCGCACTGGCGCCGGCAGAGCCTTGGGCCTCGATGCCCAACACGGGTGTCTGGTGAGTTCGACCTTTTGATCAGGCTTGAAAGCCGTTTCCCACCAGTCAGAAGGAGCAGATGATGGCACTCGCGTACTGGCACTGGCTCGTATTCGGCATGTTACTGGTGGTGTTCGAGATTTTCATACCGAGCTTCACGGCGCTTTGGTTCGGCCTGGGCGCCCTCATCGATGGCTTCATGCTCTACCTCTCGCCCGGGGTGCCCCTGTTCTGGCAATTGCTGGTGTGGCTGATCGCCTCCAGCGTATTCACCTGGGCATGGTTCCGGTTTTTCCGGCGTCTTGCGCCAGACCGTACCAAGGCCGGATTGTCCCGCGAGGCAATCATCGGCGAGACCGCGCAGGTGATCCGTGCGCCGCAGGAAGACAGTCGCGGGATGCTCCGTTTTGCGACGCCCAAACTCGGCTCGGAGGAATGGGAGTTTCTCTGCGAGCAACCGGTAGTCATGGGAGACCGCGTCATCGTCAAGGATGTCTCGGGCAACACGTTGATCGTCACACGGCGCTGAGTCGCCACACACTGCAGGAGTATCGCCATGGACAGCTTGTTTGTCGTTGCCGTTCTGATCGTTCTGGTGCTTGTCACCATCGTGAAGGGCGTGCGTACCGTCCCTCAGGGCAGCAAGTGGGTGGTGCAGCGTTTTGGCAAATACCACTGCACGCTCAATCCCGGTCTGAACCTGATCGTCCCCTACTTCGATGTGGTCGCCTACAAGGTCACCACCAAGGACATCATGCTGGACATTCCCTCCCAGGAGGTCATTACCAAGGACAACGCGGTGATGATCGTGAACGCGGTTGCCTACATCAACATCGTGCAGCCGGAAAAAGCCGTTTATGGCGTCGAAGATTTTCGCCTCGCAATACAGAACCTGGTGCAGACCTCGCTGCGATCGATCACGGGAGAAATGGATCTCGATGACGCGCTCAGCTCGCGTGATCAGATCAAGGCCAAGCTGAAGCATGCGATTTCCGATGACATCTCCGACTGGGGCATCACGCTGAAAACTGTCGAGATCCAGGATATCCGCCCCTCGGCGGGTATGCAGGCGGCGATGGAAGAGCAGGCTGCGGCAGAGCGCCAGCGCCGCGCTACCGTGACCCGCGCTGAGGGAAGCAAGACCGCGGCAATCCTTGAGGCCGATGGCAGGCTCGAGGCCTCCAGGCGCGACGCCGAGGCGCAGGTCGTGCTGGCGCAGGCGAGCCAGCGTTCGATCGAAATGGTTACTACCGCCGTGCAGGACAAGGAGCTGCCCGTGATGTATCTGCTGGGCGAACGCTACATCGACGCTATCAAGCAGCTGGCTGCTTCCTCGAACAGCAAGCTGGTGCTGGTGCCAGGTGACGTCCAGGCATCCATCCGCGGGATTCTCGGCAAGAACTGAGGGTTGCGGGGATGCGCATGCTGGATATCGAGCGGCTCGATGGAGCAGCGCTTGGCACCGATCCTTGCGTCTACGTGCACGTGCCGGGTTTTATCCGCAGCGAGGCCCTTGCCGCGATAAACCGCGACTATCCCGATATCCGCGAGCGCGGCAATTTCCCGCCCGAGGATCTGCAATACGGCTCTGCATTCGCGGAACTGCTGGTGGAACTCGGCTCGCCAGAATTGAAAGCGGCCTTTGAACGCAAGTTCGGTATCGACCTGCAACACAACCCGCTGCAGCTCACGGCGCGCAAGTACGTGGATGAGTCCGATTCCGGATTGCACAACGACTCGCGCACCAAGGTGGTCACGGTGCTGATCTATTTCAACGAGCGGTGGGAGCAGGCCGGCGGGAAGCTGCGGCTCACACGCAACGAACACGATTTTGCCAATTACGCGGTCGAATGCGAACCGCGTGAAGGCAATCTGCTCGCCTTCGTCCGCTCCGCCACCTCATTCCACGGTTACCTGCCCTGCAGCGGCGAACGCCGATCGATACAGATGTATTGGGTGAAGCCCAAGCGCGAACAACGCGATACAAGCCACGCCGGCTCGATGATCAAGAAGCTGAAGCGTTTCCTGAAACGCGGCTGATCGCCGCCCTGCCCCCGTTTAGCCGATTACCCCCTCGTCGCGCAGGGATTGAAGATCTGCAGCCGAGAGGCCCAGCCCACCGAGAAGCGTATCCGTGTCAGCTCCGGCCGCAACGGCTGTCGACGGCGCCGCCGGGTGACTGCGGCTGAAACGCGGTGCGGGCGCAGGCTGCCAGACCTCTGCGTCGTGCAGGAAGGTGCCGCGAGCCTGCAGGTGCGGATGCAGGGGGACCTCGTCCAGCCCGAGCACGGGTGCGAAGCAGATGTCCGTCCCCTCCATCAGCGCGCACCATGCATCCCGCGTGCGAGTGCGGAAAACGGCCGCGAAGCGGTCTCGAAGCGCTTCCCAGTGGCGCGGATCCATCTGGTGCGGCAGCTGCAGCTCTGCCGGGTCAATCCCGAGCGTCTCGAGAAGCAGCGCGTAGAACTGCGGTTCGATGGAGCCAATGGAGACGTATTTGCCGTCAGCTGTCTCGTAGACGCCATAAAAATGCGCGCCGCCGTCGAGCATGTTGCGGCCACGTTCGTTCGACCAGAACCGCGACTGGAACGCGGCATAGGTCATGGCCATCAACGTCGAGGCGCCGTCAACCATCGCCGCATCGACGACCTGGCCGACTCCCGAGCGGATGGCCTCCAGCAGCGCACAGACCATGCCGAATGCGAGGAACATTCCACCGCCCCCGAAATCACCGATCAGATTGAGTGGCACCACCGGCTTGCCGTCCGCCTCACCAATCGCATGCAAGGCGCCTGTCAGCGCGATGTAATTGATGTCATGCCCCGCGGCGCGCGCCAGCGGTCCCTCTTGCCCCCAGCCGGTCATGCGTCCGTACACCAGACGCGGATTACGCTCCCGACAGACTTCTGGTCCGAGTCCCAGTTTCTCCATCACGCCAGGCCGGTACCCCTCGATCAGGCCATCGGCACCTTCCAGGAGTTGCAACAGCACCGAACAGGCGCGGGCATCTTTGAGGTTCAGTGCAATGCAGCGCTTGCTGCGATTGAAGAAATCGAGTTCGGGATTGCCCGCCATCGAAAGTCCGCCACCACCGGGTCGGACCACGCGGATCACCTCCGCGCCCATATCTGCCAGCATCATGGCGGCGAAGGGGCCGGGGCCGATGCCGGCAATTTCGATCACGCGCAGTCCTGTCAAAGGGCCCATGCAGCCTCCCGTTCCGTGAAGTGAGTGTGGAGGCTGAAACTTTTAGCCTCGGCCTGTGAATGTATCAAGTAAGCGGCTCTCGGGTGCTGCCTACCACCCTCTCATCGCGGGCAAGACGCGCAGGGGCACGAACGAGGTCCTCTGGCGTATTCAGGTTAAAGAAGGGGTCCCCCTCCCTCGCATACGGCCAATCGGCGAACGCCACGGGGAAGCGGGACTGGAAGCGCCCTGCCCCCAGATCCGTCGGCGCAGCAAGTGCAGCCCTGATCTCCGGGAGTATCGACACAGGCCACAGCGCAAACACCGGGTGGCTCCGCCCACCCGAACGTGCCACAGCAAGTCTGGCGTCGCACTCTCGCCGGGCAGTGTCGAGGCGCTCAACCAGGTCAAGGGGGAACCACGGCGTGTCGGCGGCGAAACTGCAGAGCCAGAGCGCCTGTCGCTCATGCTGGCGCAGATGCTCGAGTGCCGCGCAGACACCTGCAAGCGGACCGAGATACCCCGGCACGGTGTCGGGCAAAACAGGCTGCGTCGGCTTGCCGAGATCGACGACGGAGAGATTCGAGCTGATCAATAGGCAGCCGACTTGCGGGGCGGCACGCTGCACTGCGCGCTCCAGCAATGTCTGCTCGCCCAGGCGGATGAGCACCTTGGGCTCGGGCCCCATCCTGCTGCCGCGGCCTCCCGCAAGCACCACCCCGGCGATAGTGTTGTTTAGCTCGGCCACTTGACGTCGCCGTATGGGAATCGTTTTACTTCGTCTGCGTCCAAGGAGGGACCTTCCATGAAATCGTCGATCATGATTATCGCCGCCTGCCTGCTTGTGGGCAGTACCTCAGGAGTCAGCGCCGCTGACAGCTGCGATAGCCTCGAAGCACAGCGCCAACGTGCCTATCAGCAGTTGCGCCGCCCTCATGGCGCGGACGCCGCAAACCGGCTGCATGCACGGGTTCGCAGCTTAAACGAGCGAATTGCGGAACTCTGTCGCTAGGGAGCAGGTATCCGCCGCCTTGGCAAGCGGCCAGCACCGACTATGCTTCGTCATGGCCTTCTGTGCCACATGGTATCGAAATTGCCTTGATCCATGTCCAGTGACAAGGAATTGCCAGAACCGGTGCAGCCGTCAGTTGCCGCGAACCACCACAGATCCCGCCGCCGCCCGCTCGTGGCAGCGCTGTTCTGCTGTGCCCTCGCGGCCGCAAGCATGGCTGCCGAGCCCCCGCGCATCACCTTGAACATGCGCAATGCAGACATCGGGTCGGTGCTCGAGTGGCTTGCCGAGACCAGCGGAAAACGGGTTGTGATTGATCCCCGTGTGCGCGGCACCGTGACCATTCTCGCGCGGGACCCGATGACGGCGGATGAGGCCTTCCGGGTGGTGATTGCTTCACTCGGGGTCTATGGCTATGCCGCGATCGATCAGGGCGATGTCCTTGCGATCGTTCCTGCGGCCAATGTGCGCACCGGCGCCACGCGCTTTCTCGAATCGCTCGACGAAAATTCTGCGGATCTCCCCGTCAACGAAGTGATACGGCTCGGGTTCCTGCCAGCAGAGCAAATGGCCAGTACGCTGAAACCCATGATGCCGCCGCAGGCGGGCATCGTCGCCCTCCCGGGTCAGAACGCCCTGCTGATCACAGATGTCGCGAGCGGTGTGAAACGCATTTCCCGTATCGCCCGTGAGCTCGACAACAGTGGGTCCATGGAGTTTGACGCGGTAGCGCTGCAGCATGCCGCCGCACCCGAGATGCTGAAAGTCCTCGAGGGCATGCTTGGCAAGAATGCAGGCGCTGGCCTGCAGCTGGTGGCAGACGAGCGCTCGAATTCGATTCTCCTGGCGGGCCCTCCGGAGATGCGTGCCAAGGTCCGCGAATTGGTGTCGCGCCTGGATCAGCCGCAGATCAGCGAGGGGAGCATCCAGGTGGTGTATCTGCACTACCTCAAAGCCTCCGAGATGGTTCCTCTACTCAAAGGCATCCTCGAGCAAAAAGATGCCAAGGGAGCGCCCACCAAGACCGCTGCCGTTTCCATCGAGTCCAGCGACTCCACCAATGCGCTCGTGATCAATGCGCCTCCGGACCGCTTGCAGGACGTCATGGAGGTCATCCGCAAGCTCGATATCCGCCGCGCCCAGGTGCTGGTCGAAGCGATCATCGCTGAGGTTGACGAGAACGTGGCCCGCGAGCTCAGTGTGGAATGGAAGACCGCCTTCAATGGCGATGGCACCGAGGCCATCAGCCGGTTTCCCGGCGGTCAGATCCAAGGGGGGGCATCGGCGCTCGACAATGTCGGAGCGGGACTGACGCTTGGCTACTTCCGCAACGGCTCACTGCGCGCCGTCGTGCAGGCCCTCGAGAAAACGGGGAACTCCAATATCCTGTCCACTCCCTCGATCGTCACGCTGGACAACCAGGAAGCGGAAATTCTTGTGGGCTCGAATGTGCCCTTCAAGACCGGAGAGGCAACCAGCGGTGGAGCACCGGTTACCAATCCGTTTACCACCATCGCGCGACAGGACATTGGCGTCACGCTGAAGGTGAAGCCCCAGATCAATCAGGGCGATGCGATCACGCTGGACATCCTGCAGACCGTCGAGACGCTCACCGACTCCACCGCAGCAGAGGACGTGGTGACCGACAAGCGCAGTGTCCACACTTCAGTGATGCTGGGCGATCAGGACATCCTTGTTCTGGGCGGCCTGACCGAAAACAAGCGAGTGAAGTCGGTAAGCAAGATACCCTTCCTTGGCGATCTTCCGCTGCTCGGAGCCCTGTTTCGCAGCACGACTGACAAGGTAGACCGCAGGAACCTGATGGTGTTCGTGCGCACGCGGATATTGACGGACATGAACACGGCTGAGCAGGAAACCCGCGACCGTTACAACGCGATTCGGGAGTTGCAGCAGGCGCCTGCGGCCCCATTGGGTGGTCCTTTGGCTCCTGCATCAGCGCCGCTGTTGCCGGAACTCCCCGCTGCAGAAAAGCCCGCTCAGTAGGGCTGCGGATTCCCGAGGTGAACGCGCTGGCCCTGGAATTCCAGGATCACTCCATCGGGCACGATTTCAGCCAGACGCAGGTCTTCACCAAGCGCCTGCCCCTCCTTCGCGCGCAAGCCGTTGATGATCACAGCCCGTTGCGCGGGATCGTTTGAATGCACGTGAAAGCTGACATCGAGCCCCTGCAGGTATTTCTGCTCTGCGTCGGTGAGCTGCCAAAGCTCCAACAGTCCTTCTCGCGTACGAGCCTCCGCGCTTGGGGTGGCTGATGAGTCGTCCAACACGGAAGCGGAACCGGCGCTTACGGATGACGCATCGGTGGTTGGTGTCGCGTGCAGAGGTTGCGCGTTGCTGGCTACAAGCGCGGCGGGTGTCGGCACCGATGCCGGCGGGACAACCTGCAACGGCAGAGTCTGGACCGTGGTGCGGGAATCGAGACGGGGCTCCAGTCTCGCGAGCCCGAACCCTCCCCACGCCGCGCCAACCAGGAGTACGGCGACGCCTAACAACCGGAACCTGCCCGCGCCGGTCCGGCGACCAGCGCGGAATTCCGGCGTACCGGTGATCGGTGCGAGGGGGGCCTGGCGGTGACGATCGCGGTCGCGGTCGGATTTTTTCAGCGCGTCAAGGATGTAGGACATCTCAACCTCGCAACAGGGCGGGCAACCATCGCCAGAAGCCACGGGCACGCGCGCGTGGCGGCAGGACTTCGCGGATCGCGCTCCGTACATGGCGGCGTGCGAGTGACTTTGCACTCGCTGCATAGACCCCCAGCAACACGCGGTCGCAGAGCACGTTGATCAGACGTGGAACGCCCCCGCTTGCGGCGTGGATTTTCCGCAACGACCAATCGGGAAAGATCTCGTCATAGACGCCCGCAACCGCAAGCCGATGCTGGATGTAGGCGCGCGTCTCGCGAAGCGTCAGCGGACCCAGGTGATAGCGCGCAGTGATGCGCTGGCCAAATTGGCGCAACTCGGGCAGCGCCAGCTTATCGTTAAGCTCGGGCTGGCCGATCAGTACGAGCTGGAGAAGCTTGGTGTCATCGGTCTCGAGGTTGGTGAGCAGGCGGATTTGCTCCATGGTCTCTACCGGAAGGTTTTGCGCCTCGTCGATCAGCACGACCGTGCGGTAACCGCGCGCGTGGGTATCGATAAGGTGGGCCAGCAGCCGATCGGTCTGACGCTTTATGCTGCCGCCGTCCTCGGCTGATGGCAGGCGCAGTTCGTCACAGATCGATGCAACAAGATCGGTGGGCGACTGCATCGGGTTGATGATGAAAGCCACCTCGGTGCCTTCCGGGAGTTGTTGCAGCAGGCAGCGACAGACCGTGGTTTTGCCGGTTCCGACCTCGCCCGTCAGCAGGACAAAGCCCCCGCTGGCCCCTACGCCGTAGAGCAGGTGCGCGAGCGCTTCGCGATGCTGGTTGCTGAGATAGAGGTAATGCGGATCGGGCGCGATGGAAAAAGGCAGCGCCCTCAGACCGAAATATTGATGGTACACGTCGATTCAGCCGCGCAGGGTGAGCCGCACGCTCACCACCCCGGGGGTGGATTCGCGCTCGATACTGAACTCCTCAGCGCGGATACCGTGGCTGCCCTCGAGCAGGAAAAGCCATTTGACCACTGCGTTGAACGAGGCTCCCTCAAGCCAGAGCCTCACTCCGTCCTCTCCTGCGGGTTCGTAGCGACGGATCGAGACCCCGTTTTCGTCGGCGGTCTTGTTGACGAGAGTCGCTAGCGGCTCGCTGCGAGCGGCAGCTGAGCCGCTTGGTGCATTACCCGCTTCGGCCTCGTGCGAGCGCAGCCATGCGAGCAGTGCGCGCTCGTCATCGAGGCGGCGGGCAGCCCTGTTGCCGTGTTCGGCAAGCGGCGCGATGAGCATCAGGTATAGGCAGAGCACTCCGGCAAACAAACCGAGCAGCCTGAGCGCCAGGCGGTCGCGCTCACCGAGTTGATCGTAGAAGGCCAGCAGCCGCTGCCCGGCGTCCGAGGCCATCATCCGGCTCGCAAGATCCTCGGCCTGACGCCGCATCTCCAGGCGGAATGTCGCAAGATCTGCCATCTATTGGGTCCTCAACTCAAGCTTTGCGATCGCCACTCCACCTTCCTCGCTGGCGGAGAGCACGCGCGATGATATCCCCGCATCCGTCAGCACCTTACCGAGACGATCGATCTGTGCGATGGAGGGCGCGCTGAGCTCGGCGCCAAGTCCACCGCTGCTGCGTTCGAAGCGAAGGCTTTTCAGGTCTACCCCAGCGCTCTCCTCAGCACTCAGCGCCTTGGCAAGCGCTGCAAGTCCGCTAACCCCACCGCCGTCACTGGAACTGCCGCTGGCCAGTCGTGCCTCAGCCTGACGGCGAAGGTTGATGACTCGGCGCTCGTCGGGGAACATCCGCCGGAACTGCGCAACGGCCTCGTCATGCGCCTCGCGCGCGCGCCGATCGAGACTCCAACCCGAGAACAGGCAAGCCAACGCAAAAAGCACGAGGCCTGCCGCTGCCGCTTGCCAGGCCGCGCGCCAGTTCTGATCGGTCTCGCCCCGCCCCGAGGTGCTGCGATAACCGCCCTGACAGAGGTTGAGAACCGGGTCGCCGGACCGTGCCTGCCTCGCAAGCAACTCGACCAGTGTTTCCTTGTAATTGGTACGCCGAACCGGTAGCTGCAGCCTCTGCTCGACCTCAACGGCGAGAAGATCAGCGCGCGCAATGTCATCCGGGCTGGTGGCGCAGGCACTGATCTCAATCCGCGAGCAGGGCATCGCCCGCTGACTCAGGGCCAGTTCGAGCAGCAATGCCACGTTCTCGTTCTCGACGACGATCCCACGGCACTCGCCGAGTTTGATGTGCGAGCGCGACCAATGCACATGAACGAAGATCGAGCCCGGCTCGCGCGGCAAAAGCAGGTGCTCGGGAATCATGGCAACCGGTGACAAGCCCGCCGAATGAAGCACTTCAAGCCACGCAATCATTTGCGAGTGGGACACTATCCCCACCGGAACGCTGTCACCGAAGCGCTGCGGGGCGACGGCGAGATGTGTCTGGCGCAGGTCTCCGGCGATCTGGTCCTCGATCATGAACGGCAGCGCCTTGCGCAAATGCGCGCCCTGACGGGAAGGGATGAGCACCTCGGCCAGATTTACCGCACTGCCGGGCACGAAGACGACGACCTCAGCACGCTCGGCCGCGTGCCCCGCCTGCACCCGCACCCGCCCGAGTGGCCCCTGCCCCTGTGTCAGCAGGGTGTTTGCAGTGTCGAGCAATGCCCAAGCCACGACCGTATTCTCGTCCGGCAACTTGTGCTCGAGATGTACAGCAAGCCAGTTCTTCCCGGCCATGATTTTCCCTGCCTGCCTAGATGCGCGAGGCGTCGCTGCGCCCCAGGATCGTCGTATTACCCTTGCGCGGATCACGTCTCACACGGGTCTCGAATCGCGAGTTCCGGCCCCGGTATTGCGCGTGTACCTGCAGCATAAAAAAATCGCTCCGCACGTCCAGTACGGAAGCGGCACCACCGAACACAGTGCCCAGCCGCGGATCAGCAGCGTCACGGATCGGTTGTTGATCTCTTGAAAGCACGAATCGTTCCATATCGGCTGGTCTGACGACGGTCTCGGCGTAGACGAGCAGAACTTCGGGTGCCGCGGTGTTCACGTTCAGGCGCGTACCGGTAGGTATTGCGGCCAGAAATGGCCCCAGGCGGCGCCAGCCTGCCGCGTCCAATCCTGGCAGGCTCCTCATCTCCGAAGGGTCGACCATGGGTGCATTGGGAAACACCATCTGCCCATAGGCCGACGTCTCCCCTCCTCCCCGGGTGGTAGATCCGTCGGCATCGACCCAGTCCGCGGCGGCTTCGGCAAATGCGGGGTCGATATCCAGCTCCCGCAGCAGACGCGCGAACCGGGCGACTTCACGCGGGATCGCCTTGCCGCTGCGATCGACCAATCCGTTGACATTGAAACGGCCCGCAAGGTCCTCGATGTGCAGTTCGAGTTGCCCGTCCTCGAATTCGAACTGGAGTTTGGCAGAGGCCCAACGTTCTTTCAGATTGTCGGTGTTCTGGCCGACGGGAGCTGACTTGGCATCTTCCGCGAGCAGCTGGCGCCCGAGTTCCTCGGCGCCGAGTGCGTAATAGCGTGCCTGGGTCGAATCGATCAGGTTGCCGGTACGCCGCAGCGCCAGATAACCCGTGCGCAGCATCTGCGTGGCCATCAGGGTGGCCAGCACGAACACGAGCATAACCGTGATCAGCGCAACGCCGCGCTGGCTCGGAGCCCGCGCAGTCCCTTCAGCGCAGCGGTATGACACGGAACACCTCGCCGATCTGCGACTGCTTTATGCGTACCTCCACGGCCACGGGAACCTGCTGCTCCTCGCCGATGTCAGTACCGGCGGGAGATGCGGGAGATGCGGGAGATGCGGGAGATGCACTTGCGGCAGTTCCAGGGCCCGACTCGGGAGGCCACTCTTCGAGCCACTGTCCCTTTTCATCCATATACCGCAATTCGAAGGACTCTACAGCCTCGACGAAGACGCGCTCCACGGTTTCGTCGGGATCGAGATCGTCGAGATCCTTGCGGTAACGCCGCAGCAATCGGCCGTCCTCGTCCAGGGCCCACTCGACACGCTGCAGGCCCGAACGCTGCACACCGAGGGGATTGCGCCAACCGGCACGGGTCAACGCAACCACGGCATCCTCTGGCGAGGCGTCGAGCGCAGATGCAGGTTTGGCGCCCGGCCCGTTAACCGGCCGTCCGGCGAACTGGCTGAAGTCCTCCTCGATCTGACGCATACCGAGTTGAAGTCCAGAAAGCGCGCGGAAGCGGACCTCACCGCTTTCCTTCAGCCGGCCCGTCGAGGACAGCAGCGAATAGGCGGCGACTCCGATAAAGGCAAAGATCGCCATGGCAACCATCGCCTCGATCAAGGTGAAGCCACGTCCGCGTTCAGCGTGCGCGCAGGCCCTCATCGTGTCTCAGCCCGGAAGCCGCTCAACGAGAGCAACTGCTCCTCATCACCATCTCGTGTGACACCAACCTCGATGCGGCTGAAACCGGGGCGCTCGGTCGGCGTGATACTGCGCGATACCCGCCACGTACGCCCCGCCATCTCGACCTCGACGGGCTTCTGCGCCTCGGCGGCACGCTCCTCAAGGCGCGCTTCGTCAAGCGCATTCTGAGCGACCCATAGCGCAATGGTCTTGTCTTCGAGGCGAAAGAGCTGCGCTGAGAAGTTCCCGCTTTGAGATACCAGTGTGGTGGCGAGTACGGCAAGTATCGCCAGCGCCACAAGCACTTCTATGAGCGTAAATCCGCGCGCGGGCTCACAGATCACGGAGCGTGCCACTGCCATCGCTCTCTATACCTGCCACCGCGTCCGGACTTTCCGCAACGCGGATCTCCAATCGGAACGGCGTGATCTCGCCGCTGGAGGACAGGAGGATTTCCGGCACCGGGTTCTCCGCGTCCGCGGGGCGCGAGGACGCCGCGGTACGCGAGCCGGCATCAAGCTTCAGATCAAGCCGCATGCCCGGCGGGATTTCGTGGGGATCCATGGGTTTGTCCGTGAGCTCGGTCCAGGACTCCGCAAGCGGGTCGAAGCGCAGGACGCGGTAGGCCCCCTCCTCCATGATCAGTCCGAACTCATCGCCTTCCATCAATGCTTCCTCGCTGGCGAAGGACAGCAACTCGCGAATCCGGTTCATCTCGTCACGGGCGCCACGCTGGGCACTGCCGCCCACGGACAGCGAAGCCAAACCCGCGAGCAACGCCATGATGACCAGCGTTACCAGCATCTCGATCAGCGTGAAGCCGGCAGCGGGATCACTGCCCCGACGTGATATCGGCATCGTAGCCTTCGCCGCCTTCGCGACCATCCGCCCCGTTGCTTACGATGTCGAAGCGGTTGTCCGGGTAGCGGATGTATTGGTAGTCGTTAGCCCATGGGTCCTTCGGAAGATCTTTCTTTTTCATATACCCGGAGGAACTCCAGTTGCGCGGCTCCGGTGTGCCGGAGGGTTTTTCCACCAGAGCCTGCAAACCCTGCTCGGTGCTCGGGTAGCTGCCGTTGTCTATACGGTACATGTCCAAAGCCTGCGACATGGTGGCGATGTCGGCCCTTGCGGCGGTCACCTTTGCCTCGTCTACACGCCCCATGATATTGGGAGCCACCAGACCGATCAGCACGCTGATGATGACCACGACGACCATGATCTCGATCAGCGTGAAGCCGCGATTGCGCTGCACTGTGTTTTGCACGGAATAAACCTCTACTTGATCAGCTGGTTGAGGGAGAAGATTGGCTGGAGTATCGCCACGACGATGCATAGTACAGCCACGCCCATGAAGAGCAGAACAGCGGGCTCGAGCAAGCCGAGCATGGTGGCGATGCGGTTGTCGAGATCGTTCTGCTGACTTTCGGCAACGCGGGCGAGCATCCGCTCCAGCTCGCCGCTCTGCTCACCGCTGGCGATCATGTAGATCATCATCGGAGGAAACTTGCCGCTTCGCTCCAGCGCCGCCTTCAGGCTGCTGCCCTCCCGCACCTGCCCCGCTGCCTCGCCCACCACGCGTTTGAGCGCGGTGTTGGTCAGCACGGCCGCCGCGATATCCAGGGCATCCACCAAGGGCACGCCGCTCGAGACCAGAGTGCTCAGGGTGCCGGCAAAGCGGGCGCTATTGGCCGTCAGACTCATGCGCCCCGCCAGCGGCAGCCTGAGCAAAAATCCGTCCGCGGCCTCCCTGCGTCCGGGATCCTGGAGCAGCGCACGCGCAAGAAACACGAACCCGATGATGGCAACCACCATCCAGGCGCCCCAATTCACAAGGAAGTCGCTGGCATCGAGCATCGCCTGGGTGAGAGGCGGCAGCGACTGCCCTTCGTTGGCAAAGACCTTCACCACGTCCGGCACGATGTAGGTCAAAAGCCCCGTGACGACCAGTACGGCAAGACCAAGCAGCACGCTGGGGTAGATCAGCGCCAACTGCACTTTCTGGCGCGACTTGTGGCTCGACTCGGTGTAATCCGCGAGCTTTGAGAGCACGAGATCAATGCGCCCCGTGTGCTCGCCGGCGGCCACGGTGGCGCGGTACATCGAGGGGAATGCTCGGGGGAACTGCGCCATCGCTGCGGCCAGCGAGCGCCCCTCCAGAACTTGGGTGCGCAGGCTTGAGACCAGACCCTTCGTCTGCGGCCGCTCGCTCTGCTGGGCGATTGCCATCAGCGCATCCGCAATGGGCAGCGATGACTGAATCAGCGTGGCGAGCTGGCGGGTAAAGAGAGAGACCTCCGACACGGAGAGCGCGGTCCGTGATCCTGCCGTGCTCTGCTTGCCCGCGCGCGCTTCGGTGTTGAGGGGGGAGACTTCCAGCGGCACCAATCCGCGATCGCGCAGCAGTTGCCGTGCGTGCCGCGCATTGTCGGCCTCAAGCGTGCCGCGACGCTGCTTGCCGCCAGCATCGAGTACCGCGTAGCTGAACGCTGCCACGCCTCAGTCTTCCCTTGTCACACGCAGGACCTCTTCGAGGGTGGTGCGACCGGTCAGCACCTTGTTCCTGCCATCGCTGCGAAGCGACTGCTGGGTCTTGCGGGCCTGGGCAACGATCTCTTCCTCAGGCGCGTGCTTGTGGATCAGGGACCGGATGGTGTCGTCGACCACGAGCAGCTCGTAGAGACCCATGCGTCCGCGGTAACCGCGATCGTTGCAGGCAGAGCAACCCCGCGGGCGGAACAGCAGATGCTCGTCGGAGCTGCGTATCTGCAGGATTTCCATCTCGGCGGCAGTGGGTGAATGGGGTTGTTTGCACTCGCTGCAAAGCACCCTGACCAGGCGCTGCGCAATGATGCCGTTAAGGCTGGAGGCGAGCAGAAACGGCTCGATGCCCATGTCCTCAAGCCGGGTCACCGCCCCCGCAGCCGTGTTGGTATGCAGCGTCGAGAGCACCAGGTGACCGGTGAGGCTCGCCTGTACGGCGATTCCCGCGGTCTCGGCGTCGCGGATCTCACCGACCATCACCACGTCAGGATCCTGCCGCAGCATGGCGCGAAGGCCGGAGGCGAAGGTCATGCCCGCCTTGACGTTTACCTGCGTCTGGCCGATCCCCTCGATGTTGTATTCGATGGGGTCTTCAACAGTGAGGATATTGCTCTTGCCATCGTTAAGGTTGTTGAGGCAACCGTAGAGCGTGGTGCTCTTCCCGGAACCGGTCGGGCCGGTAACGAGAATAATTCCGTGGGGGCGCGCCAGAAGCCCCTTCAGCGCGTCTAGCGCGGCCGATTGGAATCCCAGACGATCCAGATCCAGACGAGCCTGGTTCTTGTCCAGGATACGCATCACCACTCGCTCGCCGTTGGCAGACGGCAGCGTGGAGACGCGCAGATCGATCTCGCGACCGCCAACGCGAATCGATATCCGCCCGTCCTGCGGCACCCGTTTCTCGGCGATATCGAGGCGGGACATGACCTTGATACGTGATATGAGCAGAGGCGCGAGCTCGCGCTTGGGCTCGACCACCTCTCTCAACATGCCATCGACGCGGAAACGTATGACGAGGCGTTTTTCGTAGGGCTCGACGTGTATGTCGGAGGCGCCCTCCTTGATGGCCTGGGCGAGAATCGCGTTGATCAGTCGGATGATAGGTGCGTCTTCCTGCTGTTCCAGCAGGTCCTCGGTTTCCGGGACGGACTCGGCGATGCTGCTGAGATCGAGCTCGTCCTCAAGACCTGCCGAGATGCGCTGGGCGGCGCCACTCTTCTGTTCATAGGTGTCGGCGAGCGCCTTGTCGAAATCCTCGTCGCTCACCGGCTCGCAGGTGAACGCAACACCGGTCAGTCTCTGGATCTCGGCGACAGCCTGCACCGGCACGTTAAAGCGGTGGACCAGGCGGGGTTTTGTCTCGGCACCCTCTTCGGGCATCCGCAGCAGGGCGCCATGTCGCTTGGCGTACGCGTAGGGAATCGTTTGCATGAGCGCTTGCCCCTCCGGCTTCGATCGTAACTGTAGCATCGGCACCCTGCTCTTGCCCCCCTACAGGCGGCCGGCGAGAGACAGTAAGTCGACGCTGGCTTGGGATTTGCACAAGTCGTGCCCAGTGGCGGATTTCCGGCGACGAAATTTCCGGGAACAGGTGTCGTTACAGCAGGGAGATACTTTTGTCCATGCGTGCATTGCTTGAAGACAGAATAAGCCTTGCCCCGGGCACGGCGGTCGCCGCGCTCGTGGCGGTGATCGGACTGTCGGGCACAGGCTGGCAGCTGCTGCGCTGGTCCTCAGCAATGAATGCTGAGGAGAACAGTACTGCGCATGCGCCGGTAGTCACCGGAGCTGACGTGGATCCCCTACCCGTCATTCTGAGCGCCAATCTGTTCGGCCGGCCCGCATCGGACGCTTCAGGCGCCGCCGCGGGCGTGCAGCCAGGCGTGGAAACAACGGGTTACGTATTGCGCGCGGCGTTCGCGGGGGCCGAAGGTGCGGGCGGAGCAATCATTGAAAGCAGCGGCGGCCAGGCCCAGTGGTACAACGTGGGCCAGGCTGTAGAGCCCGGGCTTTTTCTGCGCGAGGTTCGCCCGGATCACGTGGTCCTCGACCGCTCGGGTCGTCTTGAAACACTTTCCTTCGCACGCCTTGCCGATATTGCATCGACACAGGCCACGGCCTCCGGGGGACTCCCCGAAAGCGCCGAGGCGTCAATAGTGGACGCAGGCGAAAACCAGCCGATACCCTCGAACATGCCCGCTGAGGAGAAGGCGGTATTGATCCGCCAACGCCTCGAAGAGCTTCGCAACCGGACACGCCAATGATCGCATTACCGAAAGCATCCATTCGTAAACCGCGGCAGGTCCTTGCCGTCCTGGGGCTTGTTTTTGCCGCCACCTGGCCGTTGCAGGCGTCCGCGGTTGAGCCGGGCAAGCTGGTCCTCAACATGCGCGACGCCGACATCCGCTCGCTGGTGCAGTGGGTCGCCGATGTCACCGGAAAGAACCTGATAGTCCACAAGGATGTGCAGGGTAAGGTCACGGTGCTGTCGGCTGATCCGGTAACCCCCGAACAGGCCTATCAGGTATTCCTGTCGGCCCTCGAAGTGAACGGCTTCGCGGCCGTCGAGTCCGGCGGGGCAATCAAGATCGTCCCCCAGGCCATGGCCACCTCGAGCAGTCCTCAGATTTCGCGCGGCGTCGGCGGCGAGACCGTGATCACGGTGATTCGTGCCAAGAACGTTCCCGCGAGC
Organism: uncultured Gammaproteobacteria bacterium; assembly: GCA_903938575.1. Lineage (GTDB taxonomy): Bacteria > Pseudomonadota > Gammaproteobacteria > Pseudomonadales > UBA5518 > UBA5518. Next base: position 10,426 of record CAJADV010000105.1, on the reverse strand, counting down.
CAGCTCGCCAGCAACCTGCGCCCGCTGGTGCCCCAGGCTGGTATGTTGACGGCCTACCCGGAGACCAACAGCCTGATCGTAGCCTCCAGCGCAACCAATGTGCAGCGCATCAACGAGCTGGTGAAACTGCTGGATCAAGCAGGAAATCTGCAGTTCGAAACTATCCGGCTCCAGCATGCCAACGCACAGGATGTCGAGAAAAACCTCCAGCAGCTGATCCCCGCGATCCAGGGCACCGAGGGCTACAAGTTCGTGAACCTGGCAGTCGATACCCGGACCAACACGATCCTGCTGGGTGGGGACGCGTCCAATCGCAGTCAGGTGCGCAATATCATCGCAAGCCTCGACCAGGAAGTGGCTGGCGGCAACACCGACGTGATTTACCTGAAGTATGTGCAGGCCGACGAGATGCTCGCGATCCTGAAGGGCGTTGCCGAGGCGCTCCAGGGCGACTCCGCCGCGGCGGGTGGGGGCCAGGGTGGCGGCGCGAGCCAGGGCTCCAAGGTAAGCATCGAGGCCAGCAAGAGCACCAACGCGCTTATCGTGAACGCGCCCCCGTCCATCGTGGCGAAGATGCGCTCGATCGTGGAGCAGGTGGATATACGCCGCGCGCAGGTGCTGGTCGAGGCGCTTGTGGTCGAGGTCTCCGACGAAGATGCGAATGACTTGGGCGTTGCCTGGATCGGCAGCGAACACAAGGGCTTTCCCTCCGATGGCGGCAACATCGCGAACAACACCCTCGGCGCGAATCTGAGTTCCGGTGCCGGTCTGGACAGCAATGGCAACGTGACACTTAACCCCCAGGGGGGGCTCACCTTGGGCTACCTCGATAACGGCGACCTGAAGGCGGTGGTGCGCGCGCTGTCGACCACCACCAAAGCCAATATCCTGTCCACGCCGACCATCGTGGCGCTGGACAACGAGGAGGCGGAACTGCTGGTCGGCCAGAACGTCCCGTTCAAAACCGGCGAGTCGACCAGCCAGGCTTCGACCGTGGAAAACCCCTTCACTACGATTGAGCGTCAGGACATCGGCATCAACCTGGTGATCAAACCCCAGATCAACCAGGGCGACTCCATCACGCTGGATATCAAGCAAAGCGCCGAGGATATCGCGCCGTCGAACTCACTGGCGGCGACGACCTCGGACATCGTGACCAACAAACGACTGATCAAGACCAAGGCACTTATCAAAGACCAGCAGACGCTGGTGATAGGCGGGCTGCTGCAGGACAAGGCGGGCGAGCAGCGCACGAAGACGCCCTTCCTGGGTGACTTACCGCTGGTCGGGAGTCTGTTCTCGAGCAGGGGCAAGACACGCTCGAAGACCAATCTGATGGTCTTCATACGCCCTACGATCCTGAAAGATGACGCCCAGATTGCCGAACTGACCCGCCAGCGTTATGAATTCATGCGCAACAAGCAGACCAGCGTCATGCAGAAAGATCTTCCCCTGCAGCGCGAGCCGCAGCCCGCGCTTCCGGACTTCGAGACCTTTTCACCGACCGGCGGACGCTGACCGGCCGCCTCAGCGCAGCCACTCCCCGGGGGACTCCAGCCGTTCCAGAGCTCGCTGGACACCCCGGGAAACCGCGCCCTCGAGGACCGCACCGAGTCGTTCACTGATCGGTTTGCGCTCTGTATAGGACACCTCCAGCAGCACCTGACCGGCGTCAGCCGCATCCTGCAGCCACTGGTCGCTGGTGCCGAGGCAATCGGCAAGTCGAAGTGCAAGCGCACGGGTGCCGAACCAGGTCTCTCCGGTGGCAACCGTTGCCATATCGAGCACGGGACGCCACGCCGAAACATGCTCCTTGAAAAGCGCGTGGACGTCTTCGAGCTCTTCGTTGAACTTGCGCCGGCCTTCCTCGGTGTTACGTCCCAGAACGGTGAGCGTGCGCTTGTACTGTCCAGCAGTCAGCACCTCGTAGTCGATATCGTGACGCTGCAGAAGACGATGCAGGTTTGGAACCTGTGCCAACACCCCGATCGAGCCGAGCATCGCAAAAGGCGCGGCCACCAGCTCGCTCGCCATGCACGCCATCATGTAGCCACCGCTTGCCGCCACCTTGTCGACACACACCACTAACCGCAGGCCCCGATCACGCAGTCGCGCGAGCTGGGCTGCGGCAAGACCGTAGCCGTGGACCATGCCGCCGGGACTTTCGAGGCGCAGCAGCACGGTGTCTTCGGGCTTGGCAAGCGTCAGTACGGCGCTCACTTCTTCGCGCAGCGCATCGACAGCGTGCGCGCGGATGTCGCCGTTGAAATCGAGTACGAAAACCTTGACCACATCGGCCGCATCCCCAGCGCGTTCCTTCTCCCGAGTGCGCCTTGCTTTGCGCTCCTGCTTGGTCAACTTGCGGTAGTGCTTTGAATCCAGGCTTGCCCTGCGCAAGGCGTCGCGCATCGCGTCATAGCGCTCATTCAACTTGCTCACTTCGATCGCCCCGCCCTCACGTGATCGCATGCGCTGAGATGCAGCAACGGCACCGGCGATAACCACGAGTACGCCGGCGACTACCGTCAGCGCTTTGGCGAGAAAGAGACCGTACTCGGACAGCCACGCGATCATGGCGACTCCTTGGCCCTCATGCGTGGGGCGAGACTGTGGGGGGAGGGCTGCGGATCAGGGGCCTGCGGAGAGACTGCCGCGCATGGCGATCAGGCTCTCCTCGCCGAGCTTCAACATAAGCGGGTCAGGATCCTCGGAGTGCTCGAGTGCCGTGAGGTAGTACTCGATACAGATCAGCAGATCGGCGAGCGATTCGGCAAAGGATTCGGGCGAGGACGCGCGCTCCCCGCGCGCAGCCTGCTCGACCATAGCCGCCGTCTCGGCCACGAGTGTTGCAGCCGCCGTGCGCTCCAGCATCAGCAGCGCACCCCGCACTGCCGCCAGATGTCCGGCGCTGCCCTCGAGCAGCGCGGCATCGTAGTCACCCTCGACATAGGCGGTCACACCGTTTTTGACTTGCTCGATGGCCTCCCGCGCACTCTGCAGCATCGCAACGCGTGCGTCGTCGAGCATCTGGCGCGACGCCCCCTGCCCTGCACCCCCGCCCATCTGCTCGCGCAGCACGCGTGCGAGCCCCTGCGGGCTCGCAAGACCGGCAAGGGTCGCCTCTACAGCGACCAGAGCATCAGCAACCGAGGTGATTTCCGCTCGACTGAGACCTTGGCCTGATGCGCCCGCGGCCACCCGATCGAGTTGCGCCTCGAGCGTAGTAGCGCTGCCCGCCAAGCCACCATCACGCAACGTGCCTGCCACACGCCGCAGCGTGTCGCGGATCGCGCCAAGTGCCGCGTCGGGCAGGCCGCCGATCTCGCCGGCCTGTTCAAGTGCCGTTTTGACCTGCAGTACATCACCCCGCAGGGCGCGCGCCATGGAGTCGATAGACGCCACGGACGTTCCCATCAGGAGTCGGCGCTCCTCGGCAAGCTCGCGATCAGCGAGGGCCGCACGCTCGATCCCGAGCGACTGCCGCACGGCAAGCGCCCGCGGCGACACTCGACACTTGGCGAGGAGCAAGAGGAAGCCGGTTCGCTGCTCGTGATCGAGTGCGGCGCTGCTGCCTGACGCCGCATCACGGAACTGGCGATCGGCGCGGCTCAGCAGGCGCATCCGCGAGGGAGACAGGTTGATCTCCGCCGTAGCCACTGCCTCGAGCAGGGCATCGAGAAGCCACCAGAAATCCGCATCTGCACCGCCGCCCGCGATGCGCAGCATCCGCGACACGGCACGCTGCACAAGGTGGTGGTTCACCGGGTCCTGACGCCCCTTCATGAGGCCGAGAAGCCCCACCTGGTACATGTGACGCAGCCGTTTAATCGTCCCAGGGTCGGAGCTGCGAGCTGGTACTCCCGGGGCGTGACCGCCGGTGGTGAATTCGCCAGCGGCAAAATGCCACTCGGCCAACGGCGCCTTGCCTTGAAGGCTGCGAAGCGCATTGATCTCCTCGACCAACAGCTCGGGAGCCGCGTGGCGCCGCGCGGCGAGGTAATCGAGATAGCGCGACAGCACAAAAAAGACATGCACTGCTGCCTGGGCCGCACGCGAGCCCGCTGGGGGGTGAGTGGCAAGAACATCGGCGAGTTCCCTGGCAAGGCATGCGGCATCACCGAGCTCGACCAACCGGAGCACACCATCGACTTGCGCCAGGATGGCGCGGCAACCCTCGACACCGTGAGCGGCATCAGGCTGCATTGCGAGATCGAACTCGCCCTGCGCCTGCTTCACGAGCAGAGACAATTCCGGACGCACCAGGTTCAGGGAGCCGGGGTTAAGGACAACTCTTACTGACACGGTCGCACCTCTCGTGCGGCAATTGCGGCGTGACGCGCGGCCGCGCGCCACGTATTTCTCAAAGTATAGCCTCGCCCTCAACCGGCCATACGCAGCCACGCCCACTGGCGCGCGCGATCGCGGCGAGCCGCTCGAGATGGCGCTCGCGCTCTGCCGGGCTCGTGCGCTGAACGCGCAAGGGTGCTCGGTCCGAGGAAACAGGCCGTATCTCGACCCCCTCTGCGCTCGTGCCGAAGGCCGCTTCGCCCTCGCCTTCGAGCGCAAGAGCGGTTTGTCCGCCCGTGAGTAGCAGATAGACATCGGCAAGTATCTCGGCGTCCAGCAGCGCGCCGTGGAGTTCGCGCTGGGAGTTGTCGACGCCGTAACGCCGGCAAAGATCGTCGAGGCGGTTCTTCTGACCCGGGTGCCTTGCTCGCGCGAGTGCCAGGGTGTCCACAACGCCGCAACGCGCGGCGATGCGTCCAAGGCCCTTGTCGAGCAACGCAAGCTCGTTGTCGATGAAGCCAACATCAAAGGGGGCGTTGTGGATCACCAGTTCGGCACCCGACACAAAATCGAGGAATTCCGCCGCGATCAGTGCGAAAACGGGCTTGTCCGCCAGGAATTCGCTGCTGATGCCGTGAACCTCGAAGGCGCCCGGATCAACGTCCCGCTGGGGATTTATGTAGCGGTGGAAGTGACGGCCGGTCAGGCGGCGATCGAGCAGCTCCACGCAGCCGATCTCGATGATGCGATGCCCGGCAGCCGTTTCCAGGCCCGTGGTCTCGGTGTCGAGAACGACCTGACGGCTCACGGCAGGCCTCCGGCGCGTGCCGCGGCCAAGGCTTCGTCCACACCGCGGTTCGCCAGCGCATCGGCCCTCTCGTTGCCGGGATCCCCGGAATGGCCCTTTACCCAGTGCCAGCTCACGGTATGGCGCGCCGCCTCGGCATCGAGCTCGCGCCACAGTTCGGCGTTCTTGACCGGTTTGCGGTCGGCGGTCTTCCAGCCGTTGCGCCGCCACTTGGGGATCCATTCCGTGATGCCGCGGCGCACATACTCCGAGTCGGTGTAGATCTTGACGCTGCAGTGCTCACGCAGCGCCTCAAGACCACGAATCGCGGCGGTGAGTTCCATGCGGTTGTTGGTGGTCACCAGATCGCCCCCACAGAGTTCGCGCTCGTTGGCTCCGTAGAGCAGTAGCGCCCCCCAGCCGCCCGGCCCCGGATTACCCCGGCAAGCGCCATCGGTGTACACAACAACGCCTTTCGGTGTCATGGCATCAATGGATCGTGGGGCTGCGAGTGCTTGGCCTTGCCAGCGGCACCCCCGCAAACCGAGGGGGCGTGCGCCAGCGCAACCCACGCACCGGGGTGAGAGCGCCCAGCTGCTTCCGCGCGTGGATCAGATAAACCGCGCCTCCCGCAAGGGGCCACCGTGCGGCTATGTCGTCTATTGCCCGCAGCCGTCGCAGGGTCGGTCCGTGATCGGTTGGCGGGCCGAAGACCCGGTACTGCACATCGTCGATGCCGAAATCGAGGAGCTTCAGCCAGTCACACACCCGTCTCACGCCGAGGAGGCGACTGCGCCAGACCGGGTGCCCCAGGTGGCGTCCCGGCAGCGAGCACAACCCGAAAAGACTCCACGGATTGAATCCGATGATCATCAGGTGGCCATGCGGGACTACCACCCGTGCCGCCTCACGGAGCAACTGGTGCGGATCCGGGCTGTACTCGAGAGCGTGATGAAGCAGCGCCACGTCGATGCTATCGGACTCGAAGGGAAGAGCCTCGGCATCTGCAACGGCTGCGAACTGGCCGCGCCCGGCTTGTTGGGCAATCTGGAATCGGTGCCGCACAGCGCTGTCATCATAGAGTCTGACACGCCTGCTGATCCCGAGCTGCATCAGGTGGAAGCCGAACAATCCGGGCAGTTTCGACGCCGTCATGGCCCGCTCGGCGCGCAGAACCTCGAGACCAAACCCGCCCTCGAGCCAGTCCTCGAGCGCAAGCACATCGGCCGAATCAGGGCTGTCGGTCACGGTTATCACCGGGAAAGCAGGTTGTGGAACACCGGCGTGGCCGCTTGGCTGCCGGGACGATCGGACTATATCATGGCCGGCCCGGACCCTGCGCCGTGCCCCTATGCTCCAGATTCACCCGGTACCCGCTTTCAGCGATAACTACATCTGGCTGCTTCGCTGTACGGCCGTCGATGTGCGCGCCTCAGCGTCCGAGCATTGTGCTGCCGATCTCGACTCCGGAGATGAGGTCTTTGCCATGGTTCGTGCGTGGAAAGACGGCTTCCGCGGATGACCACCTTCCGTGTTGCCACCCGACGGCGCCTACCGACGCTGCTGGCACTTTGCTGCCTCGGGCTGCTCGCCGGATGTGCCCCCAATGCCCGCAAGGAGGCGCCCTGGTACCTGAGCGCAGACCCGGAACTCTACGGGCAACTTCGTTACTGGCCCCGCGAGGAAGCGGGATCGGACAGCGGTACACAGTGTGTGCCAGCCTCACTTCTGAACCCGGAGGCCCTCGGCTACCGCACCGACGACACGGCGGGCGATCTCTGGGATCGGGTACGCGAGGGATATGGGATGGATGGCTCGGTCGACGAGCGACGCGTCGACCGGCAGGTCGGGCAGTTCACCAGTCGCCAGCGCCTGTTCGATGCCCTTGGCACGAACGCCTCGCCCTACCTGCGTTACGTGGTGGGTGAACTCGAGAGCCGCAAGATGCCGCTCGAGCTCGCGCTGCTTCCCGTGGTCGAGAGCAGCTACAACCCCGGCGCCACCAGCCGCAGCCAGGCCGCAGGGATATGGCAGATCATTCCTGGCACTGGCAAGAAAATGGGACTTGAGCAGAACAGCTGGTACGACGGTCGCCGTGATGTCGTCGCCTCCACAGAAGCGGCTCTGGATTACCTAGCCGCGCTGCACGACCGCTTTGACGGTGACTGGTATCTGGCGCTCGCCGCCTATAACGCGGGAGAGGGCAGTGTCGATCGCGCCATAGAGCGCAACAAGCGTCTTGGCAAACCAACGGACTACTGGTCACTGCCCCTGTCGCAGCAGGCTTGCGACTACGTCCCCAAGCTGCTGGCGCTCAGCCGGGTACTGGAAAACCCCGATGACCACGACATCTCCCTCGCTCCGATCCCGGACCGGGCGATGGTCGCCGAGGTTACCGTGGACAGCCGCATCGACCTGCGTCGGGCCGCCACGGAGGCTGGCATGGACAGCGGGGAGCTGCTGCGCCTCAATCAGGCCGTCCGGCGCGGCGTGACAGGGCCCACCGGGACAACGACGATCCTGGTGCCCGTCGAGAACAGGGATCGCTTCCTTGCGGCGCTCGACAGCCTCCCCGAGGCCTCTGCCCCCATTCGGTCCCAGTATCGCGTCCGCAAGGGTGACAATCTGAGGAGCATCGCCCGCCTCCACCAGACCAGCGCCGAGACGCTCCGTGACCTGAACGGCCTGAAGAGTGATCGCATCGTGGCTGGCGAATTTCTGCAGTTACCGGAAGATGCCGTTTTGCCGCCGCAAGAGTTCCCGACCACCGCATCCGTAGAACTTCGAAAACACGGCGTCTACCGCGTGCGACCTGGTGACAATCTGTGGCGCATCGCGCGCGCACAGGGAGTCGACGCGGCAACCCTTGCACGGCTGAACGGGCTATCGCCCGACAGCGTGTTGCAGCCGGGTCAACGTTTGCAGCTGCGCGCCGCAGTCGACCGGTCGCCCCGTGTGGCTGCACCACAGAAAGTGGCATCCTCGGCCCTCGCGGCGCCCTTGAAAGCTGCCGCCGCCACGCCCAAAAAAGTCGCATCCCCGGCAGCCATGGCGCTTGTGTCGGAGCAGCAGGCGGGAACTCGCCGCATCGATTACACCGTGCGTCCGGGTGATTCGCTCTACCGTATTGCCGGGCGCCACAAGGTGGACCTGAACCAACTCATGGCCTGGAACGGCATCGATACGCGGCGCCCGTTGATTCATGCCGGCCAGTCGCTGGTCGTATATGTTGATGCCGTACTCGCTGCCGGCACGGGTGCGATCTGATCTGCCATGGCCAGACAGCCCCGCACAGCCACCAACAGGAAAACTGTCCGCAAGCCCCGAAGCCCGCCTGCGGAGTCGCAGGTCAGCGCAGCCGCCCCCCAACCGGAACCTGGTTTACTTCAATGGTTGGGAGGGTTGTCGGGGATCACCGAGTCGGCCCTGCGCCTCGCCGGGCTAGGGACTGACGCTGCCGGCAGCGCCGTATCGCGCACACCTGCCCAGCTGCGCATGATGGCTGTGGCCGGTGAGTCCTTACGCGATGTCCGTGAGGTGGCAGGGCTGACGATTGCGGAGATTGCCGCAGCGCTGGATCTGCGCGACAAAAGCGTCTGGAAAGCGGTGGAGGACGGGCGCGAGGTGCTGTCCTTCGAACTGATCCTGCGACTTGCATCCCTTCTGGCACGCAATGATCCCCTGCCCTTCGTGCTCCGCATGACCCGCAGCTACCAGCCGCGGCTATGGCGCATCCTGCACGAACTCGGATTGGATGGCCTGCCCCTGCAATTCGAGCGCGAGCGGGAGTTCATCAATATTTTCCGCAGTCACGATGCTGCCAGAAACCTGCCCGACGCCGAATGGACACGCTTGCTTGGTTTTACGCAGCAGGCTTTCGACCTCGGTTTGAGCGCTTTGGATCCAGCGGCAACCGCCGGCACGCGGCGCAGCGCTGCATCGCGCAAGACGGCGACACCACGCGCTAAGCGCCGCCCGCGTCGCTGATCTCGCGATGACGGAAACAGCAGAGCAGGTGATCGTTCACCATGCCGGTAGCCTGCATATGGGCGTAACAACTGGTGCTGCCGAGGAAGCGGAATCCGCGTCGCCGCAACTCCCGGGCGAGGGCATCCGAAATCGGCGTGGTCACGGGATAATCCGCTTGAGACTGCCGCTCGCCGGCTAGCGGCTTGCCATCGACAAAGCCCCACAGGAACTGCGCAAAAGAGCCATCACATGACTGCAGCTCGAGGTAGGCGCGCGCATTGCCGATCAGTGCCTCGATTTTCGCGCGGTTGCGGATGATCCCCGGGTCGCCGAGCAGACGCTCCACGTCGAGCGCATTGAACGCCGCAATACGCTCTGGATCGAAACCGGCAAAGGCGCGCCGGTAACCATCTCGCTTCTGCAGCACCGTGTACCAGCTGAGACCTGCCTGCGCGCTCTCAAGACACAGGTGCTCGAACATCTGCCGGTCGTCGCGGACCGGCACGCCCCACTCCTCGTCGTGGTAACGCACATAGAGCGGTTTGCGCAGATCGGCCCAGGCGCAGCGAACGGGGGTGGTCATGGCGTTGATCCGGTGGCAGTCTGCCGGCAGTGTAGGTCACGAAATCCCGCATCGAGGTACACCGTAGATGCCGATGACACGTCTGATCAGCCTGATGTTCTTTTTTGTGGCGGGCGTGGTCAGGGCCGAGACGCAGGTGATCGAGCTGCACAGCGCAAGCCCGGAGTCGCTCATCCCGGTCGTTCAACCCTTGCTCGGCCCGTGGGAATCGGTCAGCGCCTTCCGCACGAGCCTTGTGGTGAATGCCGCTCCTGAGACCCTGAGGCGTGTCGCTGAGCTGGTGGCCAAGCTCGACCGTCCGTTGCGCAACCTGCTGATAAGCCTGCGTCGGGGAGGAAACAGTGCCCGGGAGGACGCACATGCGGGTGAATACAGCACAAGCAGCAACCGCGACACCCGGGAGCAGCAGGTTCGAACCCTCGAGTCCTCGCCGGTCATGGTGCGCGAAGGCTCCCTCGTGCCCTTGGCCGCAGGCGGGTTGCTCGGCCCGCAGATAGTCTGGGGGCAGGCGGACAGCGGTTTTGTCATCAGCGCCCGTGTCGATGGGGACACCGTTACCCTTGATATCGACATCCAGGACGACCGTGTGCAGTCCGGCACGCTGCACAACGGCGCCTTGCGCAGCAGTCTGCGCGGGGCGCTCGGGAGCTGGATCGAACTCGGATCTGGCAGCACGCGCGCCGTTCGGATTAGCGCCGACGAGGACGCGACCTACAGCACCCGCGAACGCGACAAGCTCGGCTACGAACTCAAGGTCGAGCTTCTCCCCTGAGGCTCTCGGCTCAGCGCGAAGGCGGTGG
>CAJADV010000104.1 GCA_903938575.1 uncultured Gammaproteobacteria bacterium | reverse complement strand
GGCTCGCCAGCGCCACCGGATCGATCACCACCTGATACTGCTTCACCATGCCACCCACGGTGGCCACCTCGGCGACATCGGCAACCGTCTTCAGCTCGAACTTGAGGAACCAGTCCTGCAGCGCGCGCAGCTCCGCGAGGTCGTGGCGCCCGCTGCGGTCGACCAGCGCGTACTGGTAGATCCAGCCCACGCCGGTGGCATCCGGGCCGAGACTGGTGCGCGCCGTGGCGGGCAGCCGCGACTGGATCTGGTTCAACGATTCCAGCACCCGCGAGCGGGCCCAGTAGAGATCCGTGCCCTCGTCGAACAGCACATAGACAAAGCTGTCGCCGAAAAACGAGAAGCCGCGCACCGTGCGTGCGCCCGGCGCCGAGAGCAGGGTGGTTGCCAGCGGATACGTCACTTGCTGCTCGACCGTTTGCGGGGACTGCCCCGGGTAGGTGGTGCGGATGATCACCTGCGTGTCGGAGAGATCGGGCAGGGCATCGATGGGTGTGTTCTGCAGCGCCCACGCACCCCAGGCTGCCAGAAAACCCGTGGCGAGCAGCACCAGGAAGCGATTGGCCAGCGACCAGCGGATCAGTGCGGCGATCATTGCGCGACTTCCGGTGCAGCGGGTTCCATGCCCGTGAGGCGCGCTTCGGAGTCGATCAGGAATTGCCCGCTCGCCACCACCTGCTCACCTTCGGCAAGGCCTGCCGTGATCACGGTGCGATCGCCGATCTCGGGGCCTAGCTCCACCGCGACGGGGCTGAAGCGGCCGCTGCCATCAGCGCGCATGACGAGCGAGCGCTTGCCGGTGCGGATCACGGCTTCCGTGGGCACCGTGAGGGCTTCGCCGCGCGGACCCGAGGCGATGTTCACGCTGGCCGACATGCCCGCGCGCAGCCGGCCTTCCGGGTTCGGCAACTCGATGCGCAAGCGCAGGCTGCGGCTCGCTGCATCTAGCGCGGGCAGGATGCTCTCCACCCGCCCCTCTAACGCGGCCTGTGGAGCGCCCGTCAGCCGCACCTGTGCGATGTTCCCCGTCGCCACCGTGGCCCCGCTTGCTTCCGGAACGGCCACCTCGATCCACGCCGTGTCGAGGCCGTTGATGCGTGCCAGGGTTTGTCCCGGTGCGACCGTCATGCCCTCGCGCACGGTGAATTCGAGCAGTACCCCGCTGCGCGGAGCACTGAGCGTCCAGGTTGGCCGCGCCTTGCCGTCAGTCTCGACGGCGCGCACCAGCGCGGCGGGCATGCCGAGCGCCAGCAGTCGTTCCCGGAGCGCCTGTTTCAGCCTTGCGTCCGGGCGCCGCGACAGCGCCAGCAACTCGCGCTGTGCCGCGGTCCATTCCGGGATCCGCAGCACCGTGAGTGGCTCGCCTGCCCGCACGATATCGCCAGCAGCCAGAGGCCATGCGCGCTCCACGAAACCCGCTGCCCGCGCCTGCAGGACACTCAGTGCGCGCTCGTTGAATGCCACCACGCCGGTGGCATCGATGGAGCCCGAGAGCGGCCCTCGCGCCACGGTGGCGAGGCGCATGCCGAGGTTCTGCTGCAGCGCGGCATCGACGCGAACACCGGATCCCGCGCCGGATTCCTCCGCGTACTTGGGAACCAGTTCCATGTCCATGAAGGGTGACTTGCCCGGTTTGTCGAAGTGCTGCTCCGGCATCATCGGGTCGTACCAGTAGAGGACCTCGCGCTCCGGTGCCGCAGCGCCGGGGTGCTCGTGTCCCGATGTGGCCTGCGACTCGGCGGCATGATGTGCGCCCCACCACCAACCGGCGGCGGCGCCCAGTGCGCCCAGTGCGAGCAGCGCCACGGCCCCGGCAATGCGTGCGCGCGTGTTGTCTGGGCGGCTCATGGCTGTGCTCCCGGATGTTCGGCATAGGCATAGTGGAGTTTTGCAGCCAGCGCCTGGCGCTCGCCTTCGAGTTCGATCAGTGTGATCCCGGCGTCGATGCGTTCCCGTCGCGCACTCACCAGATCCACGAGGCTCCCGCGCCCGCCCGCCCACGCGGCTTCGGCAAGAGCGATGCTGTCCTCTGCGAGTGGCAGCAGCACGGTGCGCTGGCGCCCGATGGCCCGCCCCAGCCGCTCATGCGTGGCGAGGTCCGCCTCGATCATGGCGGCATGCTCGCGCTCCGTTGCCTCGCGCTCGGCGTCGAGGCCGGTCCGCTCGGCCACGCGCGCCGCGATCACCGGGTCCTGCCTGCCGCGGGTGAATACCGGTAGGCCGAGGCGCAGTTCCAGCGACACCATGTCGCCGTAAGGGCGGTCACGCTGGCCGTAGCTGAGACCCAGGCTCCAGTCGGGTTTGCGATCGGCCCGAGCCGCTGCAATCCGTGCATCGAGCACGCGACCCATCGCATCGAATTCGCTGAATTCAGGATGCTGCGCGAGAGTTTCCAGCAAAGTCCCACGCGATACCGGCAACTCTGGCGGCACGCCCTCCAGTGCCGCCTCGGCGGCCTCGCCGACCAGCGGTCGCAGTGTGGCGATGGCGCGGGCGCGCTGCTCCTCGAGCTGATCGGCCTGAGCGTCGATCATGGCCGCTTCGATGCGCGGCACCAGCGCGTCGGCAGCCGTGCCTTGTCCGGCGCCGAGGCGGGCGTTCACTGTCTCGGCGAACAGCCGGTTGCTCGCGCGCAGCGCCGGCACCTGCGCGAGTTGCCGTTCCGCGGTGTAGCGTTCGATCCATGCGATCGCGGTGGTGCGCAGCACCGCGAGCCGGGTGCTGCGGCCGCGCGCCTCCGCAACGCCGATTTCAGCACGCGCATCCTCGACACGTGCCTCGCGCTTGGCCCGGTTGGGGAATTCCTGCATCACGCCGATCCGGCGCATGGTCATGAAGTCGTTGTCGAGGCTGAAGCGGTCGGTGCCGGTTGCCGGCAGGTTCTCGATCCCCAGTGTCAGGCTGGGATCCGGCAGGGCGCCGGCGGGGATCGCCGCGGACCGCGCTGCCTCCTCGCGGGCTGCTGTGGATGACAGCGCGGGCGAGTCGCGCAGCGCCATGTCCAGCGCGTCCTGGTAGGACAGTGTTGTTGCGGCAGCTGCCAGGCCGCCAACGGGCAGCAGAAGCAGGGGGACGAGGCGCAAGCGGCAAGGCCGCAGGCACCCGGCGAGAATCCGGATGAGCATGGTTCCACTCCCATCATCAACAGCAGTTGCGTTACGACGCCCGCTGCCGGCAGCGAACTGCCGGCAGCGTCAGGTGCGCCGCGGATCAGTTGCTCAGGATGCTTTGGGAGGTCGCCAGATGCGGGCGGGATCGAAGGGTATGAAGTCGGTGGAGGACATCGCCAGCGGCTGCGCGGCAGGCGCGGGCTCGATAACCGGTGCGCTCTCGAACCCCGTCAGTGCGGAGCCGGGCTGCAGGCAGCCGGTGCAGTGGTTGCAGTGATTGTTCGAGACGTGGCTGCTGGCGCAGTTGGCCTGATCGTGACAGCAGCGCGGCATCTCCTGCATGGAGGCGCTTGCATGGGAGCCGTGGTGCTGCATGGTGTGCATGCTGGAAGGACACCGTGCTTGCCCGGCAGACGGCAGGGCAGAAGCCTGCAGGGGGATCAGCAGGCAGAGCACGGCAATGATCAAGGCACGGGCGCGGCGCATGGGGGCATTCTCCCTCCCCGATGGGGCGCTTGTCGACCCGGGCTTGGCAGTACGCCGCTGTCCTTCCAGTGGCGGCGGCCCACCCGCTCCGGCATCATCCCGCTCCATGAAAGATCGTTCGTTCCAGCAAGTTTTCGAGTCCGATGGTGTGTTGCGGATCCCTGGCCTTGTTGCCCCCGCGCTGCTGGATTCCATCAACGCCCTGATGCGCGCGCGGGTCCTGCGGGTCATGACGGCGCTCGGCAGCAAGCCGATCGGCATCGGCAGCCGTGCGGGTTACCACGAGGTGGTGCAGCGCTCGCCGGGGCGTTTCGACATACCCATGTCCGAGCAGGATCTGCTGCCTCTCTGGGGCAAGCAGGGCTCGCTTGCACCCGGTGTGCCGTGGCTCGAACTGGTCCACGCCGTGCTCGGCCCCGATGCTCGGCCCGCCTTCTGCGGCGCGGTGTTCTCGCGCCCGGGCTCGCCCGCGCAGCAGTGGCACATCGACTCGCCGCACGAGGCCCCGGAGCATCGCCCTGCGCACGCCTTGAATGTGATGCTGGCGCTGGCGGATATACCCGTGCTGGCAGGGCCGACCCAGGTGGCGCGTGGCACGCACGCGTTGAGCAACCACCTGCAGCGGCCCGGGCTGGACCATGACGACCTCGTCTACCAGACCGGCACCGAGATCACACCCGCCCGGCTGCGGGAAGATGACACCGGCGAGGAGCCCGCACCCGCGGCCATGGCAGCGGGGGACTGCCTGTTCTTCGATGACCGTGTCCTTCACCGGGGTCTTGCCAACAACAGCGATACCGAGCGCTGGGTGGCGTATTTCGCCTACCTGCGCCCACGGGCGGGCCTGGAGGCGGTGGCCGACACTCACTTCGAGGCGACGCGCTCGCTGTTTGCCTGAGCTTTTGCGTTCGGTCGTTGCGCAGCGGCATAGGCAGACTTGCCTGTGCGTACATCATCGGAGCACCATCAGCCTCGTCGTCATTTCCGGGAAGGTGCTGCCATGCGTATTCTCACCGTGAGTGTCTGCCTCATCGCTCTGTTGCTGCCCGCCGCAGCGCATTGCGAGGCGCAGGATTGGCAGTCCACGCTCCGCGATGTGAGCGCTTCAGTTACCGGCAACAAGGCTTCGCCGGCAGGCCTGTCCCAGGCTGACACGAGCGGTGGCCTGAAAGATGCCCTTGCGGTGGGTGCCGAGCGGGCCATCAAGGGGCTCTCGGGTAGCGGTGGCTTTTTTGATGACAAGGACGTGCGTATCCCGCTGCCTGGCAAGATGCGCAAGATGGAGAGCACGCTGCGCATGCTCGGTCAGGGCAAGGCGGTCGATGAATTTCTGCAGACGGTGAACCGGGCGGCCGAGCAGGCAGTGCCCAAGGCGGCCCCGATCGTGGGCGACGCGATTCGCAACATGAGCTTTGCCGATGCCAAAGCCGTACTGAGCGGCCCCGACGATGCCGCCACGGACTATTTCCGCGGTAAGACCTCGGGCGCGCTCACCAAAGCCATGTTGCCGATCGTCAGCAGTGCCACCGCGAAGACCGGTGTGACGCGCGCCTACAAGCAGATGATCGACAAAGCCGGGCCTGCGGCAGCGATGCTCGGCGATGATCTCGACGTCGACGAGTACGTCACCGAGAAGACCCTCGATGGCCTGTTTTTCAAGCTCGCCGAGGAGGAAAAATCCATCCGCCACAATCCGGCTGCGCGCAGCACCGAACTGCTGAAAAAAGTCTTCGGCTCCTGATGGTTCGGTGCCGCCGCATGTGGTTGACCTTGCCACGCAGATGAGTGCTATGCTCAAAGCGCCTTTTCCCAAATCAGAGGAAGCTTCATATGCAACGTTTTTCTGCGATCCTGACGAGTGCAGTATTTGCCTTCGGTCTTGCTGCCTGCGGTAGCAAGGAAGAACCCGCAGCCCCGGCTGCCAGCGCGCCAGCCGCTGCCGAAGCCCCTGCAGTTGAAGCAGCTGCTCCGGCCGCAGAAATGGCGCCCGCTGCAGATGCAGCCGCAGCAGCAGGTGATGCAGCCGCAGCAGCAGCAGGCGAGGCCATGGATGGTGCGACCGCAGCTGCCGGTGATGCCGCCGCCGCGGCTGAAGAGGCGGTAGATTCCGCCGCTGCCGCGGCCGGCGATGCGGTAGATGCCGCTGCCGACAAGGTGAAGGAACTGGTTCCCCCGCCGTCGAACTGATCGCGCGCGGCCTGAGCCGCGTCCGTTCGGGGCCCGCTTTGCCACCATGCCTCCGCGTCAATGCGGTTGTTATGGCATGGTGAAGCGGGCCTTTTTTATGGCTGTGTGGATTGCCTGGATGCAAACGTACGGAGCTGATCCATGACTCCAACACCCCGTGTTGCCTCTGCGCTGGTCACCGGCTGCTCCTCAGGCATTGGCATGGCAATCGCGCGTTGCCTCCTGCAAGCCGGCTTCTCGGTGTGGGCGGGCGCGCGTCGTCCCGAAACCCTGCAGGGGCTTGTCGCCGCAGGGTGTCATCCCCTGCACATCGATATGTGTGACGAGCAATCCCAGCGCGCTGCGGTGGCTGCCGTCGAGAGAGCCCATGGTCAGGTCGATGTGCTCGTCAACAATGCGGGTTTCGGGCAACACGGAGCGCTTGAGGAAACGCCGCTCGCTGCGGTCCGTCGTCAATTCGAGGTGAACGCCTTCGCGCCCCTCGGGCTCTGCCAGCTGGTGCTGCCGGGAATGCGGCGCGCGGGGGTGGGGCGTATCGTCAACATCTCCTCGATGGGCGGGAAATTGGGTTTTCCCGGCGGTGGTGCCTACCACGGTTCCAAATACGCACTCGAGGCGTTCAGCGACGCGCTGCGCTGGGAGCTCGCCGGGTTCGGTATTGGCGTGACCGTGATCGAGCCTGGACCCACGCTGAGCGCCTTCGGCGAGGCGGCGCTGGGGTCGCTCTCGCATCCCGATGCCTCCGGCAGCCCGTACGCAGCGCTGAACGCCTCGATACGCGCGGGACTGGAGGCTACGTTTCGCGGCGCGGGCTTGGCTGGTGCGTCCACGCCAGAGGACGTTGCAGATGCTCTGCTGCAGGCTTTGCGCAGCGACCCCGCTCCCGCGCGGGTGGTGGTTGGTGACATGGCACGGCAGCTCATCGCACTGCGGCGCGACAGCAGCGATGAGGTCTGGGATGCCATGCTGGACACCATGTACCGTCGCCCCGGATCCACGGAGGGCTCATGAAGCGCCTCGAAGGCAAGGTGGCGCTGATCACCGGCGCCGCGCGGGGCCAGGGTGCCGCGGCGGCGCGCTGCTTCGTGGCCGAGGGCGCTCGCGTGGTGCTGGGGGATGTTCTCGACTGCGCACCCGTAGCGCGCGAACTGGGCGATGCCGCGGTGGCGCTCACGCTCGACGTGACCCGCGAGGAGCACTGGCTGGCCGCAGTGGCGCTTGCCGAGTCCCGTTTCGGCGCCTTGCATGTACTGCTGAACAATGCCGGGATCGTGCGCGTGGCGCCGTTACTCGAGACCTCGCTCGAGGATTACCGGGCCGTGGTGGAGGTGAACCAGACGGGCTGCTTCCTCGGGATGCGGATCGCTGCGCCGGCGCTGATCCGTGCCGGTGGCGGCGCTATCGTGAACGTGTCCTCCACGGGTGGGCTGGAGGGCGTGCCGCACTCGATCGCCTATTCGGCGAGCAAGCACGCGATCACCGGTATGACAAAGACAGCTGCCATCGAATTGGGGCGCTACGGGATCCGCGTCAATTCCCTGCATCCGGGCGGGGTGGACACCGCGATGCTCGGCTTGAGCGACGAGCAGCGCGCGAATGCCTTTGCTTTTCTGCCCCTCGGGCGGGTGGCCGGCGTGGAGGAGATCGCCCGGGTGGCGGCTTTCCTGGCCTCTGACGATGCCTCCTACATGACCGGCAGCGCGGTGCTGGCAGACGGTGGCTCAATGGCTGGACCACTGGGCTGGAATATCTGAGGCCCGGTTGCGGGCAGGGGCGCGCCCGGGTCGCGGGCATGGCCCGCTCCTACGCGGTCGGATGCTGTAGCGCGCCATGCGCGCGATGTGATACCGCCGATTTGTCGCGGGCATGGCCCGTTGCTACAGGGCGGCGCGGACCTTCGGCAACACGTGTTTGGCGAGATACTCGAGGCGACGCTGCCCGGAGGCTATGGACTCTCCCGGGAACTGCGCCCAGAAGTGAACATCCTTGATTTGCGGGTAGGCGAGCAGCATCTCCGTTAGCTTGGCAACCGCCGTCGCGCCATCCCAGAGTTCGTAGAGCCCCTGCGCGATGGCCGTGGCTGCATCCGGGAAGCGTGGCACATGCTCGGGCGGCCCGAAGGCGCCCCACTCGATGTACTGGTTGGCCTGGTAGAGCACGTGAGGCCCGACCAGCGCCGCTTCGCGCTCGGGGTCATCCGAGACGATCGCCCAGTTGCCCGCAATGATGGTGCCGGACTCGGGTGCGCGCCCGTTACGGCCAAGGCAGTCGAGGTAGATGTCGTGCCCGATCCCGCCCGTGGACAGGAAGCCGTCGGCGATGCGCGCAGCGCGATCGATGGCAGGCTCGGCCATGCCACCCAGGTACAGGTTCGGAATGTGCTGCGGTGCCGGCGTGATGCGCATATCACCGACCTTGAAGCGCTTGCCCTCGAAGTTGATGGGCTCGCCCGACCAGGCCTTGCGGATGATCGTCATCGACTCCTCGACCAGGCTCGGGCGCTGCTTCAGTTCACGCCCGAACTCTGCGAACTCGTCGGCGCGGTAGCCGATGCCGACGCCAAGGTCGAAGCGCCCGCCGGTGAGCAGCGACAGCGTTGCCGCGTCCTCGGCGATACGCACCGGGTTGTGCAAGGGCAGGATCATCAGGTTGGTGCCGATGCGCTTGCGCTTGGTGCGCGCACCAATGGCAGCGGCGATCACCAGCGGCGAGGGCGTGTAGCCGTCGGCGCAGAAATGGTGTTCCGTGAGCCACACCGAGTCGAAGCCCAGCACTTCTGCCTCGGCAATCTGGTCCAGAGAGTCGGCATACATCTGCTCAAAGGGCACCGTCCAGGGGGCGGGGTTGCGGAAGTCGTACCAGAGGCCGAAATTCACATGGCGTGTCATGGCGTTGGCTCCGCGGCTCAGGCGATGGTGGCGAGGAAATCGAGCAGGACCTGGCGGTAGCGGGGGCCTTCCTCGATGAAGGGCGCGTGCCCGCTGTCGGCGAACTCGGCAACGGTGCCGTGGCGTGCAATGGTGCCCGCAAGGCGGCAGATATCCGGCTGCACCACGACATCCTTAGCGCCCACGATCGACAGCACGGGTGCGTCGAGCGCGGCTAGCGCAGCGCGCTGGTCCAGCGCATCGAGGTCGGCGAGCGCTGTGTCTGCCGAGGGCGCCGACTGCATGAACAAGGACCACATCCAGTTTTCCATGGCGGGTGTCTGCGGGATCGCGCACACGGCCTTGGTAAGGTTGTAGAGGAAGTTGGCGCGATCCTCGCGGAGCGCTGCGACCGTTTGCGCGGTGCTGCCCGGCGGATTGCCGAGAGCGAAGTCCGGTGCCTGCGTGTAGCGAGGCGAGGCACCGGCGGTCAGCACCACACCCGCACAGCCCGAGCCCAGGGTGGCGGCAGCTTCAACGGCGATGGGGCCGCCGAGCGACCAGCCGTTCAGCACCACGCGCTCGATGCCAAGGTGCGCGAGCAGCGCCACCGCGTCACGCGCGGAGGATGCGATGCTCACCTCGTTGAAGTCCTTGTCGGAGGCGCCGCAGCCGCGCTGGTCGTAGCTCACGACGGCATGGCCCGCTGCCTGCAGCGCTACCAGCGTGGTGTCCCATACGCGGCAGCTCATGCCCCAGCCGTGGATCAGCATCACCGGCACCTTGTTGCCGGGGTAGTACTCGAAATAAATGCGATGTGCGTCTTCGGTGTTCAGGTAGGCCATGGGCGTGCTCCTGTCTCAGTTGGACGCGGGCGGCGTCATCTGCGCGCCCGGGATCGGGTTGAAGTAGTGGATCTTCACGTCGCGCTTCAGGATGCGCCACACGCCGTCACGGCGCTGGAAATGATCCTTGTACGTGGCGCTGATCATCTGCACCACGTCATCGCGTGTGGCGCCCATGCAATCGACGTCGCACACGCCGTGCGCATTGTCGGCGTCGGCGAACTCCACACGCAGGTTGCTCGTGAGGTGATGCGACTCACGCCAGACGGGCCAGAGCACGTCCTTCACGGCTGTCGTGATGCCGGCATGGCCGTGGAAGCTGCCGAAGGGCGGGCCGATGTTCCACACGCAATCGTCCCACCAGATGGCGAGGAAGCGGTCCCAATCGAGGTTGTCGAAGCCCTGGCAGTAATCGGTGACGAGATCGCGCATCGCGTTGCGGCTTTCCAGCTGGTCGATGCGTGCGAGCAGTTGCTGGATCAGTGCGTCGTCTGCCATGGGGCTTCTCCGGTGTTATGGGTTGTTCAGAGGTTGCCGACGTCGAGCTCGATGGAGCTTGCCAGCTTGCGCTCGGCGGCTGCAATGAGTGCGGGCAGGTGGTAGCTCGGAAAGAGTCCGTCTGTTCCCTTGCGATCGCGCAGGACTTCTTTGGCGACACCGAATTTGTGGACTTCGGTGGGGCCATCGACGATGCCCATCTCGGGCACCACCTGCCAGAGCGCGAGCAGCGGCGTCTCGTTGGACAGGCCGAGCGAGCCGTGCAGGTGCAGCGCGCGATAGACCACATCGCGCAGCACCGTGGGCATGCAGGATTTGACGGCGGCGATCTCGCGGCGCACCTCGCGGGTGTAGGCCTGGTGCTTGTCGATCATCCACGCCGCATAGAGCACGTGGAGGCGGAATTGCGTGATCTGGATGTAGGAGTCGGCGATCTTCTCCTGCGTGAGCTGCTTCTGCGAGAGCAACTCGCCCTTGGTGCGGCGGCTCAGCGCGCGCTCGCACATCATGTCCAGCGCGCGCTTCAATTGCCCGACCGTGCGCATCGCGTGGTGGATACGCCCGCCGCCGAGACGCGATTGCGCTACTTCGAAGCCCTGCCCGGGATTCCCGAGGATGTTTTCCTTGGGCACCCTGCAGTTGGTGAAGCGCAGGTACCCGTGCACGCCCTCGCCGATCTCCTCCATGATGGTCGACGAGACGTTGCGTACGACCTCCAGCCCGGGCGCGTCGCGATCGACGATCAGGATGGACGCGCCCTTGTGGATCGGCACCGTGGTGTCGGTCACGACCACCACCAGCAGGAAGCGCGAGAAATCCGCGTGTGATGCGTACCACTTCTCGCCGTTGATCACCCATTCGTCACCGACCAGTTCGGCGCGGCAGGTGAACTCCGCGGGATCGGCGCCCGCGTGCGGTTCGGTCATGGAGTAGCAGGAGGCGATCTCGCCCGCGAGCAGCGGCTCCAGGTAGCGCTTTTTCTGCTCGGGCGAACCGAAGCGCGCGAGGATCTCGGCGTTGCCGGTGTCGGGTGCCTGGCAGCCAAAGACCGTGGGCGCGAAACGGCTGCGGCCGAGGATCTCGTTCATCAGGCCGAGTTTCACCTGGCCATAACCCTTGCCGCCCAGTTCGGGCCCGAGGTGGCAGGCCCAGAGGCCCTGCTGCTGCACGATTTTCTTGAGTGGTGCCATCGCATGCGCCGGACCGCGTCGTGACGGGTCGAAGGGATCTGCCGGGCCACGGAACACGAGATCGAGGGGCTCGATCTCCTCGCGGACGAATTCGTCCATCCAGTCGAGTTTTTTCTGAAAATCGGGGTCGGTCTCGAAATCCCAGGCCATTGTGTTACATCCTGACTGCATGAAAAGGAATGTCGGGCAGAGCGGCTGCGCGCTGCTGTCGTCGGGGCCTGCGTACTTGCGGGACCGAAGCCCGACGATTATCTTGGCGCCGCTCCGCGAAGGCAACGCGAAGCAACGGTATTAGCCCCCTGCGGGCGAAAAAAACCGCGCCCCTCCGGGCGTGCGCAACGCCCCATACTCCGGGGACTCACAACGATGGAAGGTTCATGAGCAGACGCTGGATCGTAACGGGCGGCTCTAGGGGTGTCGGGCTTGCGGTCGCCAAGGCGGCGGCAAGCCGCGGAGACCGTGTGGCGGTGTTCGCGCGCAAGATCGACCAGGCGGGGCTTGCGGCCGTGCTGGGCCCGGATTGCCTCGCCATCGCCACCGACATCAGCGACCGCGCCTCGGTGGATGCGGCCGTAGCGCAGGTGGCCGAGGCCTGGGGCGGGGTCGATGTGCTGGTGAACAACGCGGGCCTGCATCGCGGCGGCAAGCTGGTGCGCCTCGACATGGCTGACTGGGACGCCGTGCTCGCCACCAACCTCTCGGGCCCCATGTACTGCACGCGCACCGTGCTGCCGCATATGCAGGCAGGCGCGTCCATCGTCAACGTGGGTGCCGTGGTGGGTTTTCGCGGCTTTCCGGGCGACAGCGCCTATGGCGCCTCCAAGGCGGGCCTTGCCGGCCTCACCAAGGTGCTTGCCATAGAACTCGCGGCCAAGCAGATCCGCGTGAATCTGGTGCTGCCGGGCCTCGTGATCACCGAGATGACCGCCGCGTTGGACGAGAGAGCCCGCGAGCGTCTGGTCGCTGACATCCCGCTGCGCCGCACCGGCACCGAGGACGAGATCGCCGAGGTGATCTGGTGGGTTGCAGGCTCCACCTACATGACCGGCGCCGTGATTCCCACCGACGGCGGATT
>CAJADV010000103.1 GCA_903938575.1 uncultured Gammaproteobacteria bacterium | reverse complement strand
TGGTGCGCGCGGTGAGCAGCTGGCCGCCGGTGTAGACCGTCCTGTCGCTGGTCGGCGACACGATGATCATGTGGTTGTACCAGCCCTGGCCACCAAGGATGGTGTTGTAGCTGCGCGACTCGGTGTTGCCGTTACTGTACTTCTTGGTAGCAGCGCTTAGCGCGGTGAAGGAGGTGCCACCGTTGGTCGACTTGAAGATATCGGCCAAGTCCGTTGCGGTGGTGGCGAGTGGCTTCGCCGCCATCGCATAGACCACCGTGGTCGAGCCGTTGCTGCCCGTGCCAGTCGCTGCAGCTACGGTGATGCGTCCCACGCCGCCGCTCTTGGTCACGCCGGTGGACTTGGTCCAGGTGGCGCCGTTGTCGCTGCTTTTCCAGATCTGGCCGTCGGTGGTCGTGGTGCCGGCGGTGTTGGCCTCCAGCGAGAGCACGAAGCCCAGGCCACCCGTGGCGGCGATGGACCAGACGTAGGGGTCTGCCGTCTGGCCGGTGGCCAGTGCAATCTTGGCGAAGCTGGCACCCGCATCAGTGGAGCGGTAGAGGCCCTTGTCGGTGGCGGCCAGCACCACATTGGAGTCAGAACCCGCGACGATCACCTGCGGGATCACGCTGGAATTGTCCAGGTACACCGTCGGCAACCAGGTCGCGCCGCCGTCGGTGGTCTTCACCAGGCCTATTCCGGTGCCGTCGAAGGGATCACCAAGCCCGAGATAGAGCGTGTCGGGGTTGTTGCGGTCGATGGCCAATGACCCTACCGACAGCGACCCCAGGGTTTCCGTGAGCGGGGTCCAGGTGGGCACCGTCAGTACAGCGTTGGTGGTTTTCCAGACGCCACCGCCGGAGAACGCCACGTAAAGCGTATTGAGGTCCGTCGGGTGCGGCACTATCGACCGCACGCGACCCGAGTCGCTGATGCCGGTGAGGGTGGAGCCATTGGTGATGGAATCCGCCTTGGTGGGGCCGATCGGCGTCCAGGTGCTCCCGATTGCTGCGGCCTGCGTGGTGAGGGCGCTGCCGACGATCTGCGAGGTCTCTGCGGTGGGCATCAGGCTGCTCCAGCGCGCACGCTCCTGCTCGGCTGCCTTGTTCAGGAAGCGCATGTACTCCCGGGAGAACGGCCCGCCCAGCTTGCGCGGGCCCTTGGCCCGGCCACTGGTCTCGTTGTACCACTCGTCCATTGCGGCCCGGCGGGCGGTCGGCCGGTCCATTTCGGCCTTGCCGCCTTGTTCCGCTGCGTTCTGTGCGAGGACGGAGGGCGCAAGGCCGGCACCCAGCACGGTGGCCAGGATTGCACAGATGACCAAGGATGAGCGAAACATGCGAAAGCCTCCCAGGCAGGTGAATTGACCGGCTCCGTGCGGCGCAGCCACGCTGCGGGAATCCGATGCTGGTCGAGAGATCCTTTATTGCAGCAAAAATAGCGCCAAACGTGGGAATACACAACGGATCAATCAGTTGTCATCAGAGCGGCTCAGGCTGCCGGTTCCGACTGTAAAAGAATCCGACACTTCGCGGCGCCCTGGCCAGTGCTCGGCTATGCTCCGCCCGCCACCCACACGGCAACCCTACGCACATGGCCTATGTCTGTCTGAAATACGAATGCCGCGCGCCGGCCGAGACCACCTCCGAGTCCCTTGCCCATATCTACGACACCGCGCTCGAACAGATCGCCTGGGTCGATTCGCTGGGCTTCCCGGTGACGGTGAATTTCTGCGAGCACCACGGCAGCGAGGACAGCTATGTACCCAGCCCCATGCTGCTGGCGGCCGCCGCCGCGCGGGTGACGCGTAACCTGCGTCTGCAGGTGAATGCACTCGTGCCCTTTCTCGATCCCCTGCGCCTCGCCGAGGATCTGGCGGTGCTGGACCAGCTGAGCCACGGCCGGGCCGAGGTGCTGCTGCTGGGCGGCTACCTGCAGTCCGAGTTCACGATGTTCGGCGCCGATCCGGCCGAGCGCGGTCGCCTGATGGACGAGTGCGTCAGTACCTTGAAGCAGGCCTGGACCGGGGAGACCTTCAGTTTCCGTGGCCGCGCGGCGCGCGTGCGCCCCGTGCCGCTGCAGCAGCCACACCCCACGCTGGTGATGGGTGGCTCCTCGCCGGCCGCGGCCAGGCGCGCGGCGCGCGTGGGTGATGCCTTCGTGGGCGGGGTGCCGAGCCTGAACCCGATCTATGCCGAGGAATGCCGTCGGCTCGGACGCGATCCGCGCTACCAGGCCGAGATGGCCCACGGATTTCTCTTCGTGTCGGGGGAGCCGGCTGCTGACTGGTCGCGTATCGCGCCCTACTGCCTGTACGAGACCAACTGCTATGCCCGCTGGCACCAGAGCGCCAGTGTGGATGCGATTTTCAGCACCGCGCTGGATGCCGACACGCTGCGCGCCCAAGGCACCTACCGCGTGATGCGCCCCGAGGAGGTCATCGCAGCCGCGCCCGCGCTGGCGCCGAACGATGCCTACATCCTCCACCCGCTGGTCGGTGGCATGGACACCGACACGAGCTGGCGGCTGCTGCGCAATTTCTTCGAGCAGGTTGCGCCGCACGTGCCGTTGAACCCGCTCTGAGCGCAGGCACTCAGCCGAGGATTTTTTCTCGCCGGTAAAGGCGGCCCGCAACCCAGGCGAGTGCAAGCCCGATGCCCAGCGTGGCTGTCACCGAGATCGCCGCATAGCTCGCCGGCAGCGGCTCGCCACGCAGCAGTCCCTGCATCAGCAGGTGCTGCGAGAGGCTGGGCACCGCCATCAGCGCGGGGCTCGGGCTCACCTCCAGCACACCCGCCACCGCGATCGGCAGCGTGGGCACCAGCAGCACCATCCCGAGCCAGGTCTGCGCTTCCTTGTAGCTGCGCGTGAACGAGGCCACCACCGTGAGCAGTGCCGCGCCCACCAGCGTGAAGGGCAGCATCGCACCGAACACGGCGAGCGCCACGGCGGGCCCGAAGTTCACCGACATCCCGATCTCCTCCAGCGGCAGCCGACGCAGCATCACGGTGAGCACCGCCAGCATCAACGCAAGCGCCAGCGCCATCATCACTACCGTGGCGAGCACCTTGCCCCAGATCAGGTGCTCGCGCGGCACCGGTAGCGCGAGCAGCGGTTCCAGCGAACCACGTTCGCGCTCGCCCGCGGTGGCGTCGATGGCGAGATACAGCCCGCCACTCAGCATCACCAGCAGCACCATGTAGGAGAGCACGCCCAGGATCAGCGTGGCGCGCGAGGAGGGTGTGCTGAGGTCCACGTCGTCGATCACCACGGGCTGCATCAGCGCAGGCGAAATGCCGCGTAATTGCAAGCGCGAGCTGGCGATGCGCGAGGCCCAGATCTGGATGCTCCGGCGCGCGCGTTCGACGTGACGGTTGGCGGTAGTGCCGGAGCCGTCCGCATGCAGTGCGAGGCGCGCGGGCTCTCCCGCGAGCAGCGCCTTGCCGAAGCCTTCTTGCACGTCGAGCACCACGAGTTCTTTGTCCTTCGCCACCCAATCCGCGATGTCCTCTGGCGTGCCGTCGCGCGGGGTGATGCTGATGCCGCGCTCGCGCAGGAACCCGAGTAGCGCCGGCGCGTGCGCCGCGCCCGAGACCGTGAGCGGCACTTTCTCGTCGGCGGAATCCAGCGAGCGCTCGAGCGAGAGCTGCATCGCGCCTACCAGCAGCAGTGGCGCCAGCAAGGGCCCCATCAAGAGGCTGGAAACCAGCGTGCGCCGGTCGCGGAAGGTCTCGCGCAGCTCCTTGCGCAGTACCGTGAGCAGGGTGGTGATCATGCGAGTCCCTCCCGTTCGCCCAGCACGCGGACGAAGCTCTCCTCCAGGGTGGCGCCGCCAAAGCGCGACTGCAGTTCGGCAGCCGTGCCTTCGGCCGCCACCACGCCGTGGTCGATGATCACGATGCGGTCGCAGAGCGCCGCCACTTCCTGCATCACGTGGCTGCTGAAGAGCACGCAGTGGCCCGCGGCCCGCAGCGAGCGGATCAGCTCGCGCAGCGCCCGCGTGGCCATCACGTCGAGGCCGTTGGTGGGCTCATCGAGCAGCAGATGGCGTGGCGAGTGCACCAGCGCGCGGGCGAGAGCCACCTTGGTGCGCTGCCCTTGCGAGAAACCGGCGGCGCGACGGTCGGCGAATTCCGTCATGCCGAGTTGCTCCACCAGTTCCTGCACGCGCGCTTCCAGTGCGGTGGCCCGCATCCCGTGCAGCTCGCCGAAATAGCGCACGTTCTCGCGGGCTGTCAGTTGCGGATAGATGCCTGCGCCGTGCGGCAGAACGCCCAGGCTGCGGCGTGCCGCAAGTGGATCCCGCGCTACGTCGATGCCGTCGATCAGTGCCCGTCCGCCGTCTGGCGCGAGAGCGGCGTAGAGCATCCTGAGCGTGGTGGACTTGCCGGCGCCGTTCGGCCCGAGCAGTCCCGTTATCTGCCCGTCCGGGCAGTCGAAGCTCACGCCGCGCACGGCCTCCACGCGACCGAAACGTTTGGCGAGCTGCTCCACCCGGATCATGGCGCGCTCCCGTTGAAATTGAGGAAGAAAGGCGGTTGCCGCAACTGCGCCACGCAGGCGGTGTCGAGTCCCTCGATGCGCCCGGCCTGCAGGAAGCGCCGCAGGATGCCGAGCGCACAGGGCTCGGCGAGTTGGGTGTGGCCCTGACCTGCGAACACCAGGTTCAGATGTTGCGAAAAACCGGTGGCTGCGGTGGCGGCATAGGCCGGCGGCGTGACCGGGTCGGCGCTGCCCGAAAACAGCAGCGCGGGAACGGTGGATGAAAGGGGCGCGCGCAGGTCGTCGTCCAGCACGCCGCGCGGCCAGACAGTACACATGGCCTGCAGGCCATCCAGCATGGCGCTGCCCAGATAGCTGCGCCCCAGCGCCGCGCGATCCACCGCTGCGGGATCGATGAAAGGAATGTCCTCGGTACAGCTCACGGCATTGTGCATGCCGATGGCGAGCATGCCCTCGAACTGCTCGGCGATCATTGCGGCTTGGGCGGCGAGCGGTGCGAGGTTGCCGCCCGCGGCCTCGTGGAGCAGCAGTGGCAGCAGGGCGCGCGAGCTGGCGGCATAGCTCAGGATGCGCACGGCGAGCGCGAGTTCACCGCGGCCGAAGCGCTCCTCACGCAGCTCGCCCGTGACGGGATCGGTGAAGCGGACCTGCTGCGGTCCTGCAGCGAGCGTTTCGCGCAATGCGTCGAAAGCTGCGCCCAGATCGCCGAAGGCCTGCTTGCAATCCGGCATCGCTGCGCAATCGGCAAACACCTGGCGCAGCGAGGCCTCGGCATCCGTCGCGAGCGCAGGTCCCAGCGCGAGCCCGGGCGGCACCACGCCGTCCAGCACGACCGCGCGCACCCGTTCCGGATGGCGGCGTACATAGTGCTGCGCCACCCGCGTGCCGTAGGAGGCGCCGTAGAGGTTGATGCGCGCATAGCCTAGCGCCTCACGCACGGCGTCCAGATCCTGCACTGCCACGCTGGTGGTGTAGAAACGCGGATCACCGGGCAGCGCCGACAAGCACGTCCGTGCGAGCGCGGCGAGCTCCTCCGGCGGTGTATCCATATCGTCCAGCGTGTCTTCGGGCATGTCGCAGTCGAGCGGCTGCGAGTCACCGGTGCCGCGCTGGTCGACGAGCACCACATCGCGCGTGTTGCGGATGCTGCCGAGTGCGGCCAGCGCGGGCACAAAGCTCTCGCGTGCGCCCTGCCCGGGCCCGCCGGCAATCATGAAGAGCGGGTCGGGCTCGGCGCGCGTGCTGATGGCCGGCACCACTGCCACCGCGAGCCCGATCTGGCGGCCTGAGGGCTCAGCAGGATCCTCCGCCACGCGCAGCTCCCCGCAGCGCGCCGCCACCGAACCGGTGCCGCGTGGGCCTTCGATGCGGCAGTCATGCAGCGCCAGTGTTGCAGTGGTGGACGCTCTTGCTGGCGGCGCGGAGGCGTACTGGCCTAGTACGAGCAGTACTGCGACTGCGGTGGTGAGTATCCGTGATCGATGCATGCGCTCCCTTCCGCTGCGACGGTTATGGTGAGGATAGGGGGCCGCGGCGAGTCTGTCGCTCATTGCAGTGCCAGCAGTGGCGCGCTTGCCACGCGCCGGACGGCTGGCGTTCCATGAAGCTCTGGAAACCGCGGCACAGTGTAGCTTCAGGCTGCTGAGTGGCGCCAAGCCCGGAGATAGATACACTGATCCGGTGCGTCCAGTCGCTAATGCCCGGGGTCACATGCAGAACAAGGCCATGAACAGTCCGGATCCGCACGAGCCCGTCCCGCCCTCTTCACGCGCCCCCGAGACCTACCCCGCACCCGCACAGGCGTGGTACCTGGTGGGTGTGCTGATGGTGCTCTACGTGTTCTCGTTCATTGACCGCCAGATCCTCGGCCTGCTGGTCGATCCCATCAAGCGTGAGTTCGGCGTGAGCGATACGCAGGTGGGTCTGCTGCAGGGCCTCACTTTCGCGGTCTTTTATTGTGTTCTGGGTATTCCCGCCGGCTGGCTGGTAGACCGCTTCAGCCGTCGCTGGATTGTCGCCATCGGCGTGTTCCTGTGGTCGATTGCCGCCACCGCTTGCGGGCTGGCTGCCGGTTTCTGGCAACTCGTGGCGGCGCGGATGGGCGTGGGCGTGGGTGAGGCGGCGCTGTCGCCGTCTGCGTATTCGCTGATCGGGGATGCCTTCCCCGCGCGCGTCTGGGACGCGCTCTCGGGGTCTACAACATGGGTATCCCGATCGGTTCAGGGCTGGCGCTTATCCTCGGCGGCCTCGTGGTGAACGCCGTGTCCACGAGTGATGCGGCATACGTGCTGCCGCTGGTGGGCGAGGTGCGCAGCTGGCAGATGGTGTTTATCGTTACGGGGCTGCCCGGCGTGCTGCTGTGTCTGCTGATGTTCACCGTGCGTGATCCGCCACGCCGCGGCCTGCTGATGGCCGGGGGAGATACTCCCCGGCACGTCAGCATGCGTGAGACGCTGCGCTTCGTGTGGGACCGTGTCGATTTCTTCGGTCCCTTTTTCGTTGCTGTGGGGCTGCTTTCGATCATCGGCTACGGCTTCCTCGGCTGGCTCCCCACGGCACTGCATCGCCGCTTCGATGTGCCGGTGGGTGATGTGGCCATCATGAACGGGGTGTTCACGCTGGTACTCAATACCACAGGGATTTTCCTCGCGGGTCGCATCGCCGATGCGCTCGCCGGACGCGGCGTCGGCGATGCCGCCATGCGTGTGTGTTTGGTGATCGCCGTGTCGAACACGCTCTGGGGCACGCTGGGGCCGCTGATGCCCACGCTGGGCAGCGCCTATGTGTTGCTCGCGTTCCTTGCCTGCACCATGAGCGCGTATACCGCCATGGCGCCGCTCGCCATCAACATGATTACGCCCAACCAGATGCGCGGGCAGGTGGCGGCGCTGTATCTGCTGGTCAACAACCTGATCGGACTGGGGCTGGGCCCCACCTTGATGCCGCTGGTAAGCGATTACCTGCTGGATGATCCGGCGAAGGTCTATCAAGCGATGGCCATCGTCACCGCGGTGTGCGGCGCGCTTGCAGCCGTGCTCTATGCGTGGATCTGCCCCCGCTATGCGCGGCTGGTGAAGGAGGCTGCCGCGTGGAGCTGAGTCCGCGCGCCGAAGCGGCCGGGAAGCCAGGCGTGCAAAAGGACAGGCGCCATCCGCAGCAGCACCCCGACCGCACATCACCAATCACCGCGATTGCCGCCCGCAGGGGCCGCTCGCTACCATGCCGCTCGTCGTTGCCACAGGCCGCCTCCGTACGATGAGTGCTCCTGCCCCTGTGGGGGTTTTCGATTCCGGCGTGGGTGGCATCTCGATAGTGCTCGAGATGCGCGCGCGCATGCCCGCCCTCGACATCCTGTATCTCTCCGATGCGCGCTTCCTGCCCTATGGCGATCGCGATGAGGCCTTCGTGCTCGCGCGCTCGCTGGCGGCGGCGGACTTCCTGGTCGCGCGTGGCGCGCGCGCACTGGTGGTGGCCTGCAATACCGCAACCGCCGCTGCCGTGCCTGCGCTGCGCGCCCGCTTCGATGTGCCTGTGATCGGCGTGGAGCCTGCGGTGAAGCCCGCCGCGCTCGCCACGCGCAGCGGCATCGTAGGGATCCTCGCCACGGCCAGCACGCTGCAGAGCCGGCGTTATGCCGACCTGCTCGAGCGCTTCGGCGGCTTCGCGCGGGT